>CAJWIW010000013.1 GCA_913041865.1 uncultured Gammaproteobacteria bacterium | reverse complement strand
CTTGAACACCTACTCTATTTTGTTCTTCTCTTACTATTTGTTCAATTTTTTTCATTACTTTAAAACCTAGGGGTAGCCAAGAATAAATTCCAGCTGAGGATTGCTTGATCATTCCAGTTCTAAGCATTAATTGATGTGATTTAATTTTTGCCTCTGTAGGATTAAGACTTAATATATCTATTACATAAACAGCATAAGTATTAGTGATTTGATAGTTTTCGTCTGCAACTATGTTTATAAACGGTATTATTGAGGCAATACCTAGTGTCTCAAATATTCCAGATATAAAAAGAATCATTAAGATAAATAGCATAGAGTTAAAATCGGATGGTGTCAGTATCCTTTTTAATCTAAGGAATGGATTATTTTTTAACACTAATAGTGAGATTATTTATTGTTTATTATGAGTAACTACTAAATTATAGAATGTATACATCAATGATAAAAATATACCGAAGATAAATCCTAAGAAAACGATTAGTTTGCGCTTAGGGCTATGTCTTATTTGGTTAGGCAGTGCCTTTTGATCTATTTGCGCAGCGCTTACCTCGGTTGGATTTACTTGTATTATTTCTAAAGCTTCAACTTTCTGCTGAAGTGCTCGAAGACCAGGAACAAAGGACTCCTCTGATTCTCTTGTTCTAAGAGTTTCAATTTCAACTTGTAGAGCATCAACACCATAAAGATAAAGAGGATTGTTGTTAATTAAATTCTCATCAGTCATTATTACGCTTTGTTGATTGGTAACACTTGATTGTATGGATTTTATATTCAGTTTACTTGCAATAATTAATGCTTCCTCTAATTGCACAATTCTATCTTTGGTGATCTGTTTAGCTAAATTAATTTTTGAATCAACCTCTCCTTGAATCACATCTCTCTTTTTAGAGATAAGTTTATTTATCCCTTTTGCAAGTTCATTGGAAGTTTTCAATATAACTGTGTTAATATATTGATTCAAAAAATCAGCAGCTTCTTGAGAATTTGTGTGTAAAAAACTTACTGTAAGGAATTTTTCTTCTCTCACCTCTCTTGATAGCACTTTTGATTGTAATCTAAAGCTCATATTTTTATGGAAACTCTCAAAAGATTTCTCATGATCAGTCTCATCGAAGTATTGATGAATATTATTATCAAAAAAGAAATCTCGTTGATATTTTCTTGACTGTGCATTAACCATAAAAGTATTATAGACTTCATTTACACCAATCTCGCTATCTAAAGACACAAGTCTTCTGCCATCTTTTGTTGTTATATTGAGAGCATTAATATCCTTTTGTTGCGGGGGTATAATATATATTGATGTTTTATAGATCTCTGTAGCTGTTACCGAGTAGATAAGGGCAACTAGCGTAGGTACTATTATTATGCCTAGTAAAGTTATTCGCTTTTTTTCGATAAAATCTACGAAACTATTGAGATTCTCAGATGTCATTTTCTAGTTAAAATATTTATACGAATTATTATACATTTAAAATAAAGAAATACTAATATATTCTATGAATTTTACATATTATAGATATCACTTTTGTATAGTCTCAAATTATCGGGTTTGTTAAACCAATTAATTGTTATCTTCAAGCCATCCATAAGACCTTTTTTGCCAGTGAATTTTGGATGCCATTTTAATAATTCTCTCGCTAATTTATTATCTGCTTTGAGTCTAAAAACTTCTCCAGATTTCGGTCTAATTCTTTTTGTATCTGAAATTACATCAATATCAATTTTTAATATGCTTTTAATACATTCAACTAAATCATGTATTGAGATTTCATAACCTGTACCAATATTTATAATTCTTCCAATACTTTGATCGGTTTCAGCTATTGCTTCAAATGCACTTATTGTATCCTCTATGTATGTAAAGTCTCTTGTTGGATATAAACTCCCTAATTTAATTTTCTTGTCATGAATTGCTTGGGTTATGATAGTGGGTATTATTGCTCTATTTGATTGCCTTGGACCATAAGTATTGAAAGGTCTTATTATGGACACAGGGAGTTCAAAAGTACTAAAGTAGGAGTAAGCTATTTGATCTGCAGCAATTTTACTAGCAGCATATGGAGATCTTGCGATGATCTTTTCTTTCTCACTAATAGGTACCTTATCGTATTCTCCATAAACCTCACTTGTCGATGTGTGAATAATCTTTTCGATTGGAAGGTCCAAGCACGTTTCAAGTAAATTAAGTGCTCCAGTAGCATTTGTATCTAGATACGCATATGGTGAATGATAAGAGTGAGGGATGGCTATCAAAGATGCTAAATGAAATATAACATCAATTCCCTTACACGCATTCTGCACTGACTTTTTATCTCTCATGTCACCAGGGTATACTTCAATTTCTTTGAGTGTAGCCTTGTTAAGAGAATCTAACCAACCCCAAGAGTTAAAAGAGTTATAAAGTGTCATTGCTCTTATTTCACATTGTTGATCAATTAGTTTTTCAACAAGATGAGAGCCAATAAAACCATCGGCACCTGTAATTAATACTCTTTTTCCTTTAAGTTTCATGATTTAATTGTATAAGACTCAAAATATCCAACCATTCTTGCCATATCATACACTACTGCAGTAAGTGGTAAAATAAGTATAAGCTTTATCTCTTTGAAGAGTTGTAATGTATTTGATTTATAAATAGGGAAAAGTAATCCTCTTAAAATAATATACAAAAGAGTAAATAGACAAAATAGGTCTATTTTGATGCTTAGTAGTCCAAGTAAAGCAAAGACAAAATAATATATAGGCTTATTATCAGATTTAATAAGACAAGACGATTTTGAGTATAATGCAACTTTTTTAAATCCTTTAAGAAAGTTATCTGCATAATTTGTTCCATAGTATTCTAGATTAATATTATTGATTACACGTGATAATTTATTAGTTTTAATACTTTTGATGAAATGAGTATCATAGCCAGCTCTAGCATTTTCAATAAACTCACCAGTCTTATGAATTATATTTCTGTCAAATAAAGATCCAGTTAAACATGGAGTTGAATTCATATAGCCATAGGTATGAGCGATAAACGATTTATCAATATTATTGATCCCTTTGGTAAAGATATTTCCAGAAATTAAATCTGATGAACTATCTTGGTATTTGTTTATCTGAGATTCGATCCAATTTTCAGGTATATGTAAACCACAATCGATATACATAACCATGTTATGTTTTGCAGATTTGATACCTAAGTTTATGGATGAGCTTGGGCTCATTTTTCCTGAATGCATTAGTATCAATGAAAATTCTTTCGTTGTATTAATATTATCTTTAATTATTTGAGCTGTATCATCATTAGACCCTGAATCGACAAATAATACTTCAGCTGGAAGAGTTGTTTGACTTTTTAGACAATCAATGGTTTTTTGAATTGTGTCATTCTCATTATAAAAAGGTAATATTACCGATATCATCATTTACTTTATCGTAAGCCCCCCGTCAACGATGATATTCTGACCAGTGATGTATGATGACATTTTAGAAAGTAAAAATAGAACGGTCTCAGAAACCTCGTCTTCCGTTGCCATACGACCTAAAAGAGTTTTACTCTTATACTTGTTTGTAAAAATATCAGGTTGATTACGATGTATACCACCTGGAGATACTGAATTGACTCTAATTGATGGTGATAAAGCAGCAGCAAGCCATTTCGTCAATTGTATCAAACCAGCTTTACTAACCCCATACGCTGCAGGATTATTCATATCTGTACCCTCATAAAGGTCAAAATCTGGTCCTATAACACCATATATTGAAGATATATTTACAATAGAACACTCATTGCTCTCTCTAAGTAATGGTAAGAGTTTTTGTATGAGAAAAAAAATCGAGGTTAAATTAATTTCCAAACATTTATTCCAACTATCTTTAGATTGATCTTCAAAACGCACTGACCAACCAGGATCATCGTCTGTTCCCACCATACCAATAGAGTTTATTACATAATCTATTCTAGTTGTGATATTTTTAATATCCTGTATTGCGTCTTTACATGAATTTTCATTGGTTGCATCATAATTAATTAAATGTACATTAGACATTTTGATTTTAGTTTTATCAAACTTATTTTCCATAGTTTCGATATCTTTATCTAACAGAATTAATTTTGTTTGACTACTTATTAATCTATGTATAATACTCTGTCCTATTTTACCTGTGGCTCCAGTGATTAATGTATACTTGTTCGAAAAATCAAATACTTTATCCATTTTTTTTACCAGTAAGTCTTCTAAAAGTTTTGTGTTTTTCTGGTCCTAATAAAGGCAGTGTTTTATTAGATTCAATATACTGTAATATTCTTTTAAAAACGGAAATAGAATCTTTTATATATTTATCAATAATCGTTTTATTATGAGCAAGTGAAAACACGATTTTTGATCCTGCTAGATATCCAAGTCTCAACATTTCTTGTGTGAAATATGTCTGCATTTTATTACTTTCAGGATATTTGAATTTTATTCCTGGCATAGAATCACATCCAGAGATCTCAATATTAAAATTAATTTTTTTACATTGATTCAAAATTGTTTTCTTATAATACTTACCATTTTTAACATTAATTTTTTGTACATTATTTTCTTCCATTGATTCAAGAGTTGCGAGTGCGGCAGCAAAACCAGTCCTTTCTGTCCACATTGTAGAACTAATAAAAGTATCTTGACATATATCCATGACATTTTTTCTACCTATAATAGCTGATATTGGGTAACCATTACCTAGTGCCTTACCAAATATTGCTATATCAGGCTGAATATTATGCTTAAGGTGTAGTCCACCATAATTATCATGAAACCCACTTGTGATCTCGTCAACTATCAACACTGCATTAGTTTTTTTCTTGATATTCTTTATTGAATCTAAAAATTCTTTATCTGGTTCTACATCACGCATCGGCTCAAGAATAATCACACCTAAGTCATCATATTTCTTTAAAGCATTAACAGATTTAACATCATTAAAATAAAATGGCACAGTTGAGTCTTTTAAGTTTTTTGGAACGCCCATCGGATCTAAACCTGGCAATAGTTGGCTATCTAGGTTTTTTTTGTTATCTAAATTTAATGAAAGATACCAGTCATGCCATCCATGATATCCACATATTGCTACTCTATCATTTTTTGAGTATGCTCTCGCAATTCTTATAGCAACTGAGCATGCTTCACCACCTGATCTCGTAAATTTTGCCATTCTTGACCATGGATGAATTGATATTAGCTTTTCAGCTAATTCATACTCTTCTGTACAATTTAATGTTGACATTGATCCATTAGATATTGCATGTTTTACTGCTTTATCAACTTTCTCATTTGCGTATCCAAGGATGCAACTAGTAACACCCATGCCAGAAAAATCAATATATGCATTACCATCTAGATCCCATATCTTACAACCCTTAGCTTTTTTGTAGTAGTTAGGCCATAAATCAGGAAGGAACATTTCGCTCCTTTTAGAAAGTAATTGATTACCGCCAGGAATTATACTTTTTGCTTTTTTGAGAAGTTTCTGTCCGCTATTGATTTTCATAATAATATTCTAAAAGTGATTCAACAAATTTAAAATCATAAATATCGTCAATCTCTATATTTTTATACTTTGGGAAAACATATCCCATTGTTTTGTCATGATAAAATGTTTTCTTTTTAATCAAATCATTAACATTAGAAATATAAATAGATCCATCAGGATAATATATATCAGTTACTTTTTGCCTTGCAATATGATTAGTTATGTTATCAGAGTAATTGACAATGTAATTCTCATCATCGATTTGAAGTGAATAGTCAGGATGAAATTTATCGGATTTAGATAAACCAACTAGTGATGTACAGTCCTCATTTTTAACGAGTTTTTCGAGACAATCATCTATATCTGAGGATGTTGTAAACGGAGATGTAGGTTCAAGTAAGATTATAATATCTGGGGATAGTAAACCGATACTTCTTATTACATGCTCAATAACTTCTAATGATGTAGAGCTATCTATAGAAATTTCTTTAGGTCTTATAAATGGTATTTCTGCACCATATTTAACAGCAATTTGGGAATACTTTTCAGAATCAGTACTGACAATTGTTCTATCAACGTATTTTGACTTGAGAGAAGAGTGAATTGGCCAAGATAATAGAGGTTTACCATCTAGGCTCATTATATTTTTATTTTTTAAACCCTTACTACCAGAACGAGCGGGAATAATTGCAATTACTTTTTTATTTTTGATCATATTTGTATTTATTTTTTTCCCGACGCTTTTTTAAAATCATCTATATTTCCTATATCAATCCATTTTTCATGTATTGGATAGACTGAAATTTTATTAGAGTTAATTTTTTTATCAATCAAATCAGTCATATTGATCATAATATTTTTCTTTAATGATTTAATAATAGTTGGTGATAATACATAAATACCTGCATTAATCAAATGCTTACTTGACGGTTTCTCTTCTAATCTTGTTATCACGCCTTTTTTCATAACTATTGTTCCAAAAGGTATTGTATTATGATATTCAGCAGCACATATTGTGATATCTTTTTTACTCTGTAAATGAAAATCTAGAAGTTTTTCATAATTAATACTAGTAAGTACATCACCATTAATCACAATAATTGGTTTTTTTATTTTATCTTTTTCTAATAAAGATAAACAACCGGCAGTACCAAGTGGTTTATTTTCTTTGATAAACTTTACTTTGTTTCCATTATATGATTTTTTTGAAAAGAATTTTACAAACTCATCTGACTTATGATGTACTGATATATGAATGTTGTAGAAACCGCAATCATTAAAGCTAGATATGATTGATTGGATTATAGGAGTATTATTTATACTAAGAAGTGGTTTGGGAGTTTTTAAAGTTAATGGAAGTAATCGTTCTCCCCTGCCTCCTGCCATAATTACGATTATATTATCGTATGCGGGTGAATTTACTACATCTGAATAATATTCTATTCCAATGAAAGACATTTGACTATCAACAATTACTGCATTAGATAATTCATTGTTCATTTTATTCTTTTTAGCGCTTGATTCATTTGCAATGATATATTGAGGTTTTTTATTCATTATTTTTGCGCAAATTTGACTTGTCTCAATCCCTTTTAATAATCCTCTCCTCACATCACCATCTGTTATTGTCCCAACTAATTTGTTTTTTTTATCTAGCACTACTACTAGTTTGAGATCATTGTCTTGCAGTTTTTTTAGAGCTATAGATATAGCATCTGAGGAAAGTACGGTGTAATTCGATATTTTTCTTTTATTCATTTACATTTCTATAAAATTTTTTAGTAAATCTAACCCAACATGACCGCTTTTTTCAGGATGAAATTGACAACCTATAGCATTATATTTTTTTACTATCGCTGGAATTTTTAAACCATTATAATCTGTATACGCGATACAATCAGCTGGATCATCACAGCTTGCCATATAAGAATGAACAAAATAAACTGGATAAGTTCTCCTTGTTGTGGCAAATATTTTTTTTATGTCAATATCATTCATTATAAGATTGTTCCAACCTATATGAGGTATTTTATGTTTTCTGTTCTCCATCTTATTAGGTATTTTATTTACATTGCCAGATATAAGATTAAGACCTAATGCTTCTCCAAATTCTGAGCTTGATGACATCATCATTTGCATACCAAGACAAATACCCAAGAATGGCTTAGATTGCTCGACATAACTAATTATTGGCTCAATCAAATGTTTTTCATTTAATCCATTCATACCATTTTGAAATGCTCCAACACCTGGTAATACTAAATAATCTGCATTTTTAATTTTGTCTGATTCATCAGTTACAATAACATCACAGCCAATATGTTTAAAAGCTTCTACAACATTAAAAATATTGCACAAACCGTAATCAATAATACTAATTTTTTTCATCGAATTCTCTTACATTGACATTAGAAGAGATTAAATCATGTCTTATATCTTTAATTGTAGAAATACCATAATGTAGTACTCTTGATATCGCAATGGCATCAGCGGAAGATTCATTAATGACCTTTATAGCATCATAACTACTATTCATACCACCACAGGCTATTACAGGCAGAGATACATTAGATGATATTTCTTTAACTAAATCATAATCGAAACCGTTTCCCGTACCCTCTTTATCTATAGATGTTAATAAAATTTCACCAGCATTTAAAGATTCAATTTTTTTTGCCCATTCAAGTGCGTCTATTCCCGTTTTCTCACGTCCATTTTCTATAAGCACTTCCCACTTAAATGGAGCAACTTTTTTTGCTTCAATTGAAATGACAACACACTGTGAGCCAAATTTTTTTGATATTTCATTGATTAATTCTGGATTCTTAACTGCAGCAGTATTAAGAGATATCTTTTCTGCTCCAGATCTAAGCATTCTTCTAACATCATTACAAGAGGAGATTCCCCCTCCAACTGTTATTGGAACATAGATATCTTTTACAGTAGACTTTACAATATCCTCTAGATTATTTCTACCATATAGACTTGCAACTACATCCATATATATTATCTCATCCGCTCCATCTGCATAATACTTTTTTGCAAATTTATTGGGATCTCCGATCTTTCTCAATCCCTCTAAATGAACACCTTTAATCAAATTAGGACCTTTTATGTCTAACCTCGGTATAATTCTGATATTACTAGACATCTAAATTAGTATCACTTAGCGTGGCCAAAATATTCATCAACAACATTTATCTTAGCATCAATAATGCGATTATTAGGGTGCTGACCAAGGACTCTCTTATTGGATGGAATATTGGAATCAATGATAGATGAATTAATGCCAAAAGTTACATTATCTCCAATATTGCACTTCCCAATTACTGATGAATTTGGATAAAGGCATATACCTTTTCCGAATGATGGGTATACCATATCAGAAAAAGATGATCCTATTGTTACATTGTGATGTATTTCTATAAAATCAGAAAATGATGCATTGCCAATAACAGTGCCAATTGGATGAACCATTAATAGTACATCTGGAAGCTTTACATTAAACCAAACATCTAATCCATGTAATATTTTATTTAAATAAGATATCTTATTCAGTAGTATTTCTTCATAATCATATTGATAACCAACCTGACCCATATAACATAAAAATATACACATATGATCAGAGTTCAGATGATTGAAAGAAATCTTATTGTCGGTATTATAGTACTTTAATCTAATATTTTTAAAACAATATTCAATTTTATCTAGAGTATCTTCGACTAGAGATTGTAAGTAATTATTTGTCAATTGCGACGAATGATTATCTGGAAAAGAATTAATTAATAACAACCTTAAGTAATTTACAAATTCATTTTTTTGAAGAGAAATATTCATTTCATTTAATTATATTTCTAAGTACCCACTTATTATTATCATATTTCCATAGGTGCGGTGACCTAAAATTATCACATAGTAAATTAAAGTACTCTTTGTTCATGGTTGGCTGTTCGAAGCACTTTGATGCAATAGGATATTCATGACTATTAACTGAAACATATTTAAAAACATCATTCTCAAATCTGTCTGGATATTCATGATCAAATTTATTGACGAGAGATACACCCTCTTCTCTGGTTATATCATCGGATCTGATTTCTTGTGATGCATCATAAGTTGCTCTACCGATACCAAATTTAATACCTGTCGTGTAATAATGAAAATCATCCATTTTATCGTCAATACTATTATATTTACTATACGTACCTTGAGTTCTCTCTGGTGAAGCAATAAACCCTCCATGTTCCACAGCATAGTAGTAACATGATTGTGGATGCCATTTTAAGTAATATCCTAAATCATGGAACTGTACTTGAGATTTTGCAATATCATCAATATGTAATGGCGTATAAATTGATAAATCCGCGTCAGTCAAACCAAAATCATTAACTAGAGAAGAATAATGCACGCCCCCAAAAAATAAATCTTTTTTATCTTTAATTGTTGAAAATGACATATCTCTTAGCGGTGTATTAAATTTTTCCATTTCACCGCAACCATACTCAGCATCTGATTCGCCATAAAAGATGAGAGGTATATTGAACTTTGAAGCAATTTTTGGGGCGAACGATTTTTGTCCTATAATAAATGATTGAAATGGGTGCAGAAGATTCTCAAGAGATAATCGAGTTAAAAGTCTTCTCACTTTAGTGTTGGGCGTCATTAAATAATTATTGAAACCAGCATTAATCCATGACTGGAAATTTTTCCACCCCCACTCTGTATACATATGAGGTGACCATGTTACAGTTAGTGGATTCATATTATATTTGTATTTCAATATGTGTGCTTGATAAAAGCTATCTTTTCCCCCAGAACCAGGAACTAAACAATCATAAGAGCTATTTCTACTTCGGTATTTATCACACAAATCAACTAACTCTCTTTCACGCTTTTCCCAATCAACGGTATTGTTATTTTTCCATTCTGTTATATGGCATGCATCACATCGCCCATCTTCATGAAAACCAAGTGTTTTTTTATCTCGATTAGGATTATTCTCATGCTCAATGTCAGAATTTGGTTTTTGATTAGACATCACACATGTCTTGCAATAAGTAACATTGCTTGGTAGACCATAGAATGTCTCATTTGAATCTACTATATATTTATCTAGATTAATTTTATTAGGATATTTGACTAGTGTCATATTTCTATTTTACTTCCTTAAGTGTGAGAATGAAATTCTAGTATTTCCCTTTATACCTTTGTTAAGAAATCTTCCTAGTACTTTACTATAGTCTTTAGATGATATCCCACTATTTGATCTTTTGCATAAAATCATATCATCACTAACAACTTCCCCCGACTTAGCATCTCGGGAATAGTATAAATATTTTTTCACTACTTTAGCATTCTTTACTTCTGATTCTGTTATTATCTTCTTATTCGTCCCAAGCATTAAGTTTGTCTGTTTAATTTTTTTTACATAATCACTAAACATTTTTATATTGAGTGATGATTTATGATCTGGTCCAGATAAATTGTTGTCCAACGTGATATGAACCTCAATAAGATTAACTTGTTTAGTAGTAGCAATTATTGAGGTAGATAAATTACAAGAGTGATCAGAATATCCAATTTTCATTTCATATCTCTCTTTAAAAACATCAATTACATTAAGATTTAATTCGTTTAATGGAGCTGGGTATTCGGTAGTACAGTGAAGTAATTGAACTTTATTTTTGAGATAAGATGAATATTGCCTATAAAGATTATGGTGTTTAATTGGATTGAATTTAAAATCTTTGAAATGATAACCATAACATAAAGCAGAGAGTGCTATATCAATATCTTTAAGTGTCGACATACCGCTAGACAGAATAATATTTCTTTTACTTCTTCCAACATGAAGGAGTAGTTGGATATTAGTAATATCAGGTGATGCTATTTTTATAGATTTTAACTTAAGCTCATTGACAAGAAAATTCAGGCTCTTGATATCACATGCAGTTGAAAGAAAATCTATAGAAATTTTTTTACTGTAATCATGTAATTTTTTAAAATCTTCACCTTTAACTTCATACTTCTTTAGCATAGAATATTGAGTTTCATTTGAATGATTTTTTTGATAATCAGCTTTAGCAACGTGTTCGTCTGCAATATCATCTACATGAAAGGTTTGGAATTTGACTGCATTAGCTCCTGCATTTTTTGCAGCATTCATCAATTCTTTCGCAATTTTCATTGACCCATTATGATTTACGCCAATCTCAGCTATTATGTATGGAATGTATCTAGTTGTCACTTTTTAATTAGTTTGTTGTTGATAAATTCTTTGTAATCATTTTTGTTGCAAAAGTTAGCATACCAATTATAAGTCTCTAGAAGTCCTTGTTCTAATTTATACTTAGGCTTCCAACCAAAGAATTTATTGATTTTAAAATATGTCATAAATTGATGTTGAATTTCACCTGTGGTTTTTTTATTAAGGAATGTTTTTTTAATATCATTATAGAGTGATTTATTATTTGTCTGGTAACACAGTTTTTTAATTATACTGTCGACTGTATACCCTGTTCTCGTGCCAGCATTGAATATTTCTCCACGGAACCGGTTGTTCTTATACAAATTAAAGGATAAGCACATGTAGAGATCGCAGACGTCTTTAACATATAAAAAATCTCTTTTGTTCCTTCCATTACTTCTTGGTATAAATTTTCTAAATCTTAAGAGTGCTAAAATGCAATCTGGTATCAAAGCAGTAAAGTTTAATTGTCCAGGTCCATAAATATTTGCAAATCTTGTGATTATAACTGGTAACTTAAAGAGATCGGTGCTGTATGCTTTACTGATCATGTCTGCAGCTGCTTTTGAAACATCATATGGATATATTGGCCTTAAATCATAATGCTCTTTGTATGGTAGTTTATTGAGTGGATATTCGCCATAAGCCTTATCAGATGAAGCAACAATAATTGACTTGATTGTCTTTGAATTCCTAAGTGATTCGAGTAAATTATATGTGCCCCTTATATTTGTTTCAAATGTCTCGTGTGGATCAATTTTAGAGATGTTCACATCTACCTGCGCTGCAAGATGAAAGCATATCTGTATACTGTTTTGTTTAATTATATCTTCTAGTTTCTTTTGATTAACAATATTAACTTTGTATAATTTAATTTTAGATAAAACTCCTTCATATTCTAGAAATTTGTTCTTAACTTGTGTGTTTGATATTCCTATTATGTTTGCGCCATGATCAACAAGTTGTTTTGCTAAGTTTCCACCAATAAAACCATTTATGCCGGTTATCAATATATTTTTTCCTTTCCAAAAGTTTTTATTAAGGTAATTCATATTTATTTATTTAAATTATTGATATCTTCTCGTAAATCGTCTAGTTCTTTTTTTAGTTGATTGTATTCTTCACTTTTACGATTAAAGAATCCGATAGTAAGCCTTGCTTTTTCTTGAATTCCTTTAGGTGTCAAATAGTATGCGTATGCTCTTTTATTTTTGTTATTTTTAAAATTCCTTGCTTTAACAATACCTTTTTCTATTAATGCTTTCAGAATATAGTTAATTTTCCCTAAACTTATGTTTAGTGACTCAGAGAGTTCCCTTTGACTTGTCTTTTGAGTATTATCAAGATATTTGAGTACCCTAAAATCTTGATCCTCATTGGACGTGACTTTTATTTCTTTATTTTCTTTTTTGCTCATTTTATACTTGTAACGCTACCGCCATCCCGACATCTTAATGTAGGATGGAACTTAACAGTTTACATTTAGTAAACTTTTTGGATACTTTCTAATTTAACGAAGACCTCTTTACTTCTATTTAGAATATTAATTAATAATTTTGCTCTCTTTTTTCCACACTTTTCTATGAAAACCCCTGATAATTTTGACTGCTGTCCTTTAGTCACGACAACTTGATCACCTTGATTAATTTCTTTATTATTTATTTTCTGTATCTCTTTATTAATTTTTACCATTTCGTCATTTTTCATCACGCAAGGCATTCCAGTCTCTATATTCATTAGTAGTTTTGACACACCATATGTGTTATTAATTTTGTGTAGATTTTTTATTTTCTTATTCAATTTTATGAAAAGATAACCTGTAAACATTTTCTCTTTAATGTCTTTCCAAACATTGTTTACAAATTTTTTGGAGCTAATTTCAGGTATGTAGCACTCAAAACCTTGATTACACAAGTTAAACTCTGCCCTATATTCCTGGTTTGGCCTTGTTTTTGCTACAATCCACATATGTTCACCCCTGAACATATAATGTATATAAATAATTATGTAATAGCAAGAAATATATGTTCAATTATGAACAAATAATTAGATAATGTTGGTTCTCCCTATACCAATATATGAGATATCTGTATTTAAAAATTTAGATAAATCATATATATTTCTCCCATCAAAAATAACTCTATCTTTCATTTCTAGGAAATGTGATACATCTATTGACCAAAATTCTTTCCATTCAGTACAGATAATCAATCCATCAGAATTTTTTAGCGAATCTGTAGAAGAGATAATCTCATGATAATTATGATGCTTTATAAGAGATTTTACACTTGCAATAGGATCATATGCATATACCTTAGCGCCACCCTTCAAGAGAGCTTTTATGATGTCTATACTAGGCGCTTCTCGAACATCATCCGTTCCAGGTTTGAATGATAATCCCCAAACTACTAATTTTTTATCTTTAATTGTATTTTTATAATATTTATGTATTTTATTCAGAAATAGTTTTCGTTGATTAAAATTAATCTTATCTACAGATTCAAGAAGAGGCATAGCATATGATTTCTTTTTTCCTGCAGCAATAAGTGCTTTAACATCTTTAGGAAAACACGAGCCACCATATCCAAGACCTGGGTAAAGAAATTCGTTCCCAATACGGTGATCAGATCCTACTCCTTGACGAACATCCTCAATATCAACGTTGAGTAAGGATGCCATGTTTGCAATCTCATTAATGAAACTTATTTTTGTGGCAAGTAGAGAATTTGATGCATATTTCGTTAATTCTGCAGCTTTGACAGACATGTATTGTATTTTTTTATATTTTCTATTAAAAGGCTGATAAATTTCGTTGAATAGAGGTTTAAGTGTATCGTCATCTAAACCTATTATGATCCTGTCAGGTTTCATAAAATCATCAATAGCAACACCTTCCTTTAAGAATTCCGGATTTGATACAATCGAGTAGCTAGTATCTTGGCTTCTTTCTCTAAGAACAATATCAATTTTCTTTTTAAGAATTTCTGAGGTTCCAACTGGCACAGTTGACTTTTCTACTATGATCTTCTCATTATTCATTAATTTAGCTATCGATGTAACTGCGCTAAATAAATTAGATAAATCAGCATCACCATTTTTCTTTTGAGGAGTATCTACAGCTAGAAAGATAACTTTTGCATGAGAAACACACTGTTTGTAAGAGGTAGTAAAACTCAACCTACTCATTGATAAATTAGATTCAACTAATTTCGACAAGCCTTTTTCAAATATAGGCATCTTGCCTCTTTTAAGATCATTTATTTTAGATCTATTAATATCTAAGCATATCACCTCGTGTCCGATCTCGGCTAAACATGCTCCTGTAACTAGACCAACGTACCCACAACCGACGACCGAGACTTTCATTAATTATCTCTCTTTGTATGCATTGCGCTCATTCCAGCTAGCGCTGATAAAAAGATAGTCATAAAAAGAACGGATTGCTGATGAGAAAGAACAGTATGAAATAACATAAATATAGCATAAGACAATGTGGAACAAAGTCCAATTGATGCAGGTATATTATATCTACGGTCCTTTAGGCTGCTCAAGAAAATTATCAAATTCATGATTAAGAAAAACAATAAAATTAAAAAACCTATTATACCAGTTTTTGCAAACATGTCTAAATATTGACTGTGGGCATGATTCATACCTGCTGTTACATTTGCAGGATCTTTTCGTATAGGTGGTATATTCCCAATTTTTATTTCATTTTCAAGACTCTTATTGTAATCACTCAAGCCAACACCAAATATAAGATTTTCATTTATAATATTCCAAGATCCTCTCCAAATATTTAATCTGGGTACAATACTATCTTTGTGTTCCCAATGATGTTCAGAGTCCTCAGTGATATAATTGTATGTACTTTCATATGCATTTATCATTCTATCAACAGATCCAGATTGGAACAAAAGCACTGAAGAGAATAATACGACTATTATTAGACTAATTTTAGGGATACGGAGGCTCTGAAGAAGTTTATTTCTAAAAAAAAATGCTACTAGGATAAGCATAATAATTAAAATCAATGAACTTCTTGTTCCAGATAAACCCCATGCATTAAACGCCATAAAAAAACCTAATAGAGATAGATATGATTGACTTCTACTGAACTGATAAACATATAAAAAACTTATCAGACATAAGATTGAGAAAAGCAATGCAATATTACCAAACACCTTAGGTGTACTTGCATATCCCTCTATATTAATTTGCGTGCTATAAATATAGAAATAAATGCTTACAAAACCTATTAATATACTTGTAATTGATATTATATGTAATAAATTTAATTCTGAGAATCTTACATGTCTGAAAATAAGAAAAACAGGGATCGCAAATATAAATCTCAAATAATTATCAACTTCAGATAAGTCAGATGGGATTATAAAAGTATGTAAAATTGGGAAGATTGCCATCATGAAAAAGGATACTATATATAACCTTTCACGGATTTTTAAGTCATTGTGATAATTAAATAGATAATAAATAACCGATACTATAATCAATAGAATTGCTAAATAGTTGTATAGTTTCTCAGTAGTTAAGATTGTTAGTAAAAAAAGTGCTGAAAGTACTAGTGATATTATACAAAGATACTTTAAGTCATATTCTTTATTTAATTTAATTTTTGAGACTAATATTAACAAAGATAATCCAAATAATAATAATAATATTCTGGGAACAGAACTAGGAGTTTTAAAAATGACATCATTAGAAATGACTATAGCGACTATACCGCTAATATCAAAATCTACAAAATACTTATATACCGGAACATTTGGTGGACCAAATAATGAGATTGCAATAATAAATAACGATAAAAAAAATGCGAACAATCTTCTTTCTTTAATCCAGGTTAAAGAAGTAAGCACTAGAAAAGTCCAGTTATATTACCATCTGAATCAAGATCGATTTTCTCAGCGGCAGGAACTTTAGGTAAGCCTGGCATAGTCATTATATCGCCACAAACCATTACTATAAACTCAGCGCCAGCTGCGAGTCTCACCTCTCTGATTGCAATATCATGATTAGAAGGTGCGCCTCTGAGAGTTGGGTCTGTAGAAAATGAATACTGAGTTTTAGCAACACAGACTGGATAATGACCATAACCATTTGCCTGCAGCTCATCAATTTGTTTTTTTACATTTGTTGGGGCGGAGATGGATGATGCACCGTAAATTTTCTTGGCAATTGTTTCCATCTTAGTCCATAAATCAACATCATCATCATAAAGATACTCAAATTTATTTTCTGAATTCTCAATTGTCTCTACAACTGTTTCTGCTAGTTCTTTTGCTCCAGCACCGCCATCAGCCCAATGTGTAGATGACACAATAGGTACACCTAGTTCATCAGATTTATCTTGAAGTATCTTTCTCTCTTTGTCAGTGTCAAAAACAAAACCATTTATCCCAACAACTACAGGTAAGCCATAGTGATTCTTCATATTATTTACATGTCTCTCTAAGTTTACTAAACCTTTTTTGAGATAATCGCACCCTTCTTTGTTTAAATCCTCTAATTTGCATCCACCATGATATTTAAGAGCTCTAATTGTTGCAACAAGTACAACCACTGATGGTTTTAAGTTGGCTTTACGGCATTTTATATCTAAAAATTTTTCTGCTCCAAGATCTGCACCAAAACCAGCTTCTGTAACTACGTAGTCTGCTAACTTGAGTGATGCCTTTGTTGCTATTACCGAATTGCATCCATGAGCTATATTTGCAAATGGCCCACCGTGTATCATTGCAGGATTATTTTCAAGAGTTTGCACAAGATTGGGACTCAGAGCATTTTTTAATAAAACAGTCATAGCGCCATGAGCATTAATTTGTTTTGCTAAAATTGGTTCTTTTTTTCGGGTGTAGCCTATGACTATGTTACCAAGCTTCTCTTTTAGATCTTGGATTGAGGTTGCTAAGCAAAAAATAGCCATTACCTCGGAAGCAACTACAATATCAAATCCATCTTCTCTTGGAAAACCATTGCCTATTGAGCCAAGTGAACATACAGTTTTTCTTAATGCCCTGTCATTCATATCTAAGACTCTTTTCCATGTAACTCTTCTTGTATCAATTTCTAGAGAATTTCCATGATGAATATGATTATCTACCATGGCTGCTAGCAGATTATTAGCCAATTGTA
>CAJWIW010000012.1 GCA_913041865.1 uncultured Gammaproteobacteria bacterium | reverse complement strand
CCTAGTGTCTCACCATGGTAGCTATTAGATAGCGCTATAAATTTATTTTTATCTTTGAGTCCCAGATTCTTCCAGTAGTGATAACTCATTTTCATTGAGGCGTCTATTGCTGACGATCCATTATCTATGAAAAAGCACTTATTGATTTTTTTAGGAGATAGGTTTATCAATCTTTCTGCAAGTTTTATCGCTGGCTCATGTGAGAAACCAGCAAGCAAGACGTGCTCTAAATTTCCCAATTGTTGAGTTATTTTTTTATTGATATAATTATTAGAATGCCCAAATAAGTTGACCCACCAAGAACTTATAGCATCTATGTATTTCGTATTATCATAATCATATAACCACACACCTTTCCCTTTTTTTATTGGTATGAGTGGTATGTGCTCATGATCTTTCATTTGAGTACATGGATGCCAAATAGATTTTAGATCTCTATTGACTAAACTAATAGAGTTCTTTTTTTTCATGATAACTTTCATTTACTAACTTACTAGAAAGAAGTTAGTATCTATAATCATCCTTTTTATAAGGACCTTCGACTTTGACAGATATGTAATCAGCTTGTTCTTTTGTCAACTTCGTTAATTTCACACCTAACTTATCAAGGTGAAGCCTTGCTACTTTCTCATCCAAATGCTTAGGGAGCACATAAACTTTATTTTCATATGATTTATGATTTTTCCAAAGTTCTATTTGCGCCATCACTTGATTAGTAAAAGAGCAAGACATGACGAAGCTAGGATGACCAGTTGCACAACCTAAATTCACCAATCTTCCTTCCGCTAACAAGATAATCTTTTTGCCATCTGGAAATATTATTTGATCAACTTGTGGTTTAACATTTTCCCATTCATATTTCTTAAGGCTAGCGACATCTATCTCATTATCAAAATGACCAATGTTGCATACAATGGCACCATTTTTCATTTTCTCCATATGATCATGATTTATAACGTTAAGATTACCTGTTGCAGAGACAAAAATATCAATTTCATGTACATGATCATTGATATCTACTACTTTGTAACCTTCCATCGACGCTTGTAGAGCACATATAGGATCTACTTCACTAATTAATACATTTGCACCTAAACCTCTAAGAGACCCAGCAGATCCTTTGCCAACATCTCCATATCCACATACAATGGCGAGTTTTCCCGCTATCATGGTATCAGTAGCTCTTTTAATTGCATCTACTAGTGATTCTCGACACCCGTATAGGTTATCAAATTTAGACTTAGTAACCGAATCGTTGACATTCATTGCAGGTATTTTAAGAGAACAGTCTTTTTCCATCTCATAAAGACGATGAACTCCAGTAGTCGTCTCCTCTGAGACGCCAACAACATCTTTCAAGAGCTCAGGATATTGTCTATGCATCAGAGCTGTTAAGTCTCCGCCATCATCTAACAGGAGGTTAGGCTTCCAGTCAGTGTTACCAGTGATAGTTTGCTCTATACACCATTCATATTCTTCTTCGGTCTCACCCTTCCAAGCAAAAACAGGAATATTTTGATCAGCAATAGCTGCTGCTGCGTGATCTTGTGTTGAAAATATATTACAAGACGACCATCTCACGCTTGCACCCAAATCAACTAGAGTTTCTATTAGAACAGCTGTTTGAATGGTCATGTGAAGACACCCTATTATGTTTGCCCCTTCTAGAGGTTTCTGATCTTTGTATTCCTCTCTGATCGCCATGAGACCAGGCATTTCAGTCTCAGCAATTTTAATTTCTTTTCTTCCAAACTCAGCAAGTGAGATATCTGCGACTTTAAAGTCGTTTCCTATTTTTTTAACCTTATCTGTTTTCATAATATCCTATCCTGTTTATGACAATTTTCTTATTATATCAACCTTATCAGTCTCTTCCCATGTGAAATTTGCCCCTACTCGCCCGAAATGACCGAAAGCAGCTGTGGACTGATAACTTACATCTAATAAATTTAGAGAATTGATTATACCATGTGGTGTTAAATCAAAAACCTCTTTAATAATGCTGGAAATCTTTTCGTCACTTACATTACCTGTCCCAAAAGTATCAACAGATATTGATGTTGGTTTCTCTACACCAATGGCATATGAAATTTGGATTTCACATCGTTTGGCTAGTTCTGCAGCAACAAGATTCTTTGCGACATATCTAGCCATATAGGCTGCCGACCTATCAACCTTAGATGGATCTTTTCCAGAGAATGCTCCACCACCATGTCTAGCCATTCCACCATAAGTATCTACAATGATTTTTCTCCCGGTCAATCCACAGTCACCCAATGGACCGCCAACCACAAACTTTCCTGTTGGATTTATGTGTATCTTATAGTCATTTTTCATAAATTCTTCAGGTATAACTTTATCAATGATTTCTTTTTTAGCGTAATGTCGTATTTCATCCAATGTTACTGACTCTTCGTGTTGGATTGATAATACAATTGTGTCAATTTGTGTGGGCACGTCGTTTTCATAAAGAAATGTCACTTGGCTTTTTGCATCAGGTCTCATCCAATCTACAACACCTGACTTAAGAATTTCGGTTTGTTTCTCAACAATTCTATGAGAATAATAAATAGGAGCTGGCATAAGGGAGTCTGTTTCATTAGATGCATACCCAAACATTAAACCCTGATCGCCTGCACCCTGATCTTCCTTATTATTTTTATCTACGCCTATTTTAATATCCTGGGATTGCTTATTTATAATCTTTATAATTTCACACTTTTGACCGTTAAATCCAAGAGTATTTGAGTTGTATCCTATATCACAAATTGTTTTCCTTAATTTGTCATCAAAATCTAATTCATTTACAGTTGTAATTTCGCCTGCGACAACTATTGATCCTGGTTTATCTATTTCACCTTTTGCAAGTACTTCACATGCTACTCTAGATTCTTTATCGTCAGCTAGGACATAATCGAGCACTGTGTCAGATAGTTGATCGCATAGTTTATCTGGGTGACCTGGTGAAACGCTCTCAGATGTAAATAGGTAGTTTTTTGTCATAATAATAATTGACCAAATATACCATAAAAAACATGTTAATTTAAGATGAATTTATTTTTTATAGTTTTTAAGAATCTCTTTCTCAGAATCTGAAAGGGTCTCACTGTTAGTGTATTTAGTTAGAATTTCTCTATATTCTTGATCCTTTATATTTCTACTTTCTTGTGAAATTATGCTTTCGATAGTTTTCTTTGCTTGTTCATATTCATCTTCAACTACACTTGAATTAATTGCCCGTAAATACTCTTCCTTAATCTTCTCGTCAGCATCTAGGAATCTATTTAAATTATATCCCGTGCTTGTTTTGAAAGATTTAGCAAGTTCAAGCATATCAAGGAAAAATTTATTTGCATTAATATTCTTCAGTCTTTCATAATAGTCATCGATGCCTGAAGGATAATGAAAGATCATATTTAGAAGTAATCTTTCCGAGGGGGTAATTACTATTTCAACTGGAGAGTCTTGTGTAATTTTTGTTTGATCATTTTTTGTTTCAGCGTAAAAGTATTTTTTATCAAGACTTGTAATTCTTTCAATCTTATCTAGCATCAATTTTTTGAAGACACCACTTGGAATTTTTTTAACATGAGGAATGATTTCGCCAACGAATCTGGACGCATCTTCAGGACTATCTAGGTTCAAGTGTTCTCGGATTCTACTTATTAAAAACTCTGAAAGCCTCATTGTATTATTAAGATTATTCTTTAATTTTTGTGGGTCACTTCGCGCTAATTGATCCGGGTCAAGTCCATCACTAAGGAAGCAAAAGCTTATTCTTAAATCATCAGTGTAACCCTCTAGACAATTCTGAAGAGCTTTCCATGCTGCTTCATGACCAGCTTTGTCTCCATCAAAACAAAAAGTTATATTTTTAGAGTATCTCTTAAGTTTTTGTAAGTGCAGTTTTGTAAAAGCAGTGCCAAGTGATGCCACAGAATTTTGAAAGTTATTATTATACAACGAAATAACATCTGTATATCCTTCAACGATAATGACATTATTTAGTTTATTAATTTGTTTGGCCGATTCATATAGACCATATAACTCTGAACTTTTATAAAAAAGTTTTGATTCAGGAGAATTGATATATTTAGCTTTTTCGTTTTTATCAAGTGCTCGACCACCGAATGCTATTGTCTTACCAGTTGTATTCTTAATTGGAAACATAATTCTATTTCTGAAACGATCATAAACCTTTTCATTAGATTTTATTAATAATCCAAGTTCTAAACCACTGTTAATAGATTGACTTTTTTCAAGAAAATTTTTTAGACTGTCCCAAGACTCAGATGCGTAACCAATTTCAAATTTATCAATCATCTTTTCATCAAATCCTCTGGATGCAAGATATTGTTTTGCCATATCATTTTTTTCAAGACACTTTCTGAAGTAATTTTTCACTTGATCATTTATATTAAATAAATTTACAAAATCACTATTTTCTTTGTTAAGCGACTTAGGTATCTCTACATTTGCTATTGAGGCTAATTTTTCAATTGCATCCATGAAAGTCAATCCATGTGCTTCTCTAAGATATTTAATCGCATCACCGGATGCTCCGCATCCAAAACAATGATAAAACTGTTTAGTTTGTGATACGTTAAATGAAGGAGTATTCTCAGAGTGAAAAGGGCACAAACCTTTAAAATTTGCCCCAGCTCTTTTAAGCTCAACATCGTTACTGATTAATTCTACTATATCAATCCTTGACAATAAATCATCAATAAACTTTCTATCTAAACTTGGCATTTTAAGCAGCTGAAGTTATCTGTGATAAGAGTTCATCAAAGTTAGAGGTGATAGGCTTGACGACAATAAAATGTTTAACTTCTATATCAAAATTATCTAATATTTTCTTACATTTTTGACTATTAGTTAACTTAAAATGTTTTTCCAGCAATGATCTTAAATATTCTTTATGTTTATTTAGACTTTTTCTATTGAGAGAATTATAGTCTACCGATTGTGTGTTTGCATTTTTATCAAATCGTTTTTCTTTGTCATAAATAAACGCAAGACCACCAGTCATACCTGCTCCAAAGTTACTCCCTGTGTCTCCTAGAACTACGATTGTTCCACCAGTCATGTACTCGCAGGCATGATGACCTGCCCCTTCTATCACAGATGTACAACCAGAATTCCTAACGGCAAACCTTTCACCTGCTATTCCATTAGCAAATAATTGTCCACCTGTAGCTCCATATAGACACGTATTTCCAATTATTACCATTTTATCTGCTTTATTTGCAAGTTTTTCTGGAGTTGATATGGATATTTCTCCTCCTGCCATACCTTTACCAACATAGTCATTCGCGTCACCAGTTAACTGAATGTTTAAGCCATCCGCATTCCACGCTCCCAAGCTTTGTCCAGCTGTTCCATTAAGTCGCAAAGTGATTGGATTTTTTTTCAAACCATAGTTACCATAGAGCTTTGCTATTTCACCTGACAGTGATGCTCCAATACTTCGATTATAATTTTTTATTTCATAACTAAAAGTTTTACGTTTTTTAGACTTTATGTATGGCATAGCCTCTTTCAATATTTGTTTTGATAACCATGCATCATCAAATGGTTCGTTATTTTTTGTTGAACAATAAGGCGTGGATTTACTTTTAACCTTAAACACTAATTTTTCCAAATTCATTTTACCATGTCGAACTGATGTCCCACTTGTTTGTTCTAAAAGCTCTGTTCTTCCTATAATGTCCTCTAATCTAGAATATCCAAGTTTAGCAAGTATGTTTCTAACATCCTGAGCTACAAAATTTAAATAATTAACAACTCTTTCGGGACTTCCGCTAAAGTGTTTCATTCTTAATATTTTGTTTTGAGTAGCAACCCCAGTTGCACAATTATTGAGATGACATATTCGTAAATATTTACAACCCAAAGCTACCATAACTGAGGTACCAAAACCAAAACTTTCTGCACCAAGTATAGCTCCTTTAACAACATCAAGACCTGTTTTCAGCCCCCCGTCAGTTTGAAGCCTAACTTTATGCCTTAAATTATTCATCATGAGCGTTTGATGAGTTTCAGCAACACCTAGTTCCCAAGGGCTACCTGCGTATTTTACCGATGTAAGTGGACTAGCTCCTGTCCCACCATCATATCCAGATATAGTTATTAGGTCCGCATATGCTTTTGTAACTCCAGCCGCTATTGTTCCAACTCCTGCTTGTGAAACAAGCTTTACAGATATAAGTGCTTTGTTGTTAACTTGCTTTAGATCGAAAATTAATTGTGCTAAATCTTCAATTGAATAAATATCATGATGAGGTGGTGGTGATATTAGTGTTACACCTGGAACAGAAAACCTTAATTCAGCAATCATGTTATTAACTTTGTGACCTGGTAATTGACCACCTTCGCCTGGTTTTGCGCCTTGAGCAATTTTAATCTGAATAACTTCTGCATTCACTAAATAGTGAGGAGTGACTCCAAACCTACCGGAAGCAACTTGTTTGATTTTAGAAGACTTATTAGTGTTGTATCTGTTTATATCCTCACCACCTTCTCCTGAGTTTGATCTTCCTCCAAGAGTATTCATAGCAATGGCAAGTGCCTCATGCGCTTCTGGGGATAGCGCACCTAGTGACATTCCTGCAGTGTCAAATCTTTTTACTATTTCGCTAACAGATTCAACTTCATTTATTCTTTTTGGCTTCCTCTTTTTATTATTGATGCTTAAAAGATCTCTGATGAAACTTGGTTTCCTGTCATTAATTAGGGAAGCATATTTTTCATAATCTGAGTATTCTCCCGAACTCACACACGCTTGCAGCAACTTCACTACATCTGGGTTGTAATCATGATACTCATCACCGTGAACATATTTAAGTAAACCACCTGTTTTAATTTTCTCAGATAAGTTCCATGCGGATTCTCTATTTTCAATCAAATCGTTCTGTATATCCTCATAATCTGTACCAGCTATGCGACTAACAGTACCTTTAAAGCACATGTCTACAATATTGTTATCTAAACCAACAAGCTCAAAAAGTTGTGCACCTCGATAACTAGGTACACATGAGATGCCCATCTTGGACATTATTTTTAATAAACCTTTATTAATTCCTTTAACATAGTTAGACACAGAATGACCATAAACACTTGTTGGACTTACTTTACGTTCTGATAATTCTCTTATAATTTCAAAAGCTAGATATGGATAAATAGCTGTTGCACCATATCCTATCAAAACGGCAAAATGATGAGGATTTCTTGCAGAACCAGTTTCAATAATTATGTTTGTATCGCATCTAAGACCCTCAGTGATGAGCTTATGATGAACTGCACCAAGTGCCATTGGCGCAGGTATAACGAGTTTACCTTTGTTAATTTGTTTGTCTGATAGAATTATCAAGTTATTACCTTTCCTTACACTTCTAACTGCTCTATCAGAGATAGTATTTATAGCTTCTTCTAGATCAATCGTACAATCATAATTAAGGTCAATTCTATCATTTGAATAATCTTTTAAATCATTATTAATAATTGCTTCAAATGTTTGTCTATCTAGTATTGGAGAATTTAGTATTAATCTGTCAGCATGTTTTGGCGATTCTTCGAAAATATTTCTCTCTTCACCTATGCATACTTCTAGAGACATAACACTTGATTCTCTTAGTGAGTCGATTGCAGGATTAGTCACTTGAGCAAATTGCTGTCGAAAATAATCGTAAATCGATCTATTCTGGTGTGACATAACAGGCATAGGAGTGTCATCACCCATAGACCCAGTAGCCTCTTGCCCTATATCAGCTAAAGGTGCAATTATCTCTTTTTCCTCCTCAAAGGATACACCAAATGTTTTTTTGTAGGTTTGAAGTAGGTTACTTTTCCAGCTCAGTGGATTCTCTTTATCAATCTCAAAGTTTGGCACTTTCTTAGAATATTTTTTTAACCAAGATTGATAAGGATGTCTATCTTTAAGAATATGATTAATTTGATCTGATAAAAGTACTTCACTCTTCTGAGTATCTATTGCAATCATCTCACCTGGTGATAATCTTCCTTTATCAATTACCTCGTCATCTGAGTAATCATATACACCTATCTCAGATGCAAGTGTGACGTGTCTATCCTTAGTGATAACGTATCTTGCAGGTCTTAAGCCATTTCTATCCAATACACACGCTGCATATCTACCATCTGTTAGAACTATCCCTGCTGGACCATCCCATGGCTCCATATGCATTGAGTGGTATTCAAAGCATGCTTTTAGATCATTGTTTATATTGATGTCATTTTGCCATGCAGGTGGAATAAGGGTTCTCATTGCTCGGAAAATACCCATGTCCCCCATTAGAAGAAGTTCTAACATATTATCCAGAGTAAACGAGTCTGAATCAGAATCTGAGATCATCGGGTGCAGCTCATTTAGTTCTGGAAGTGACTCTATTTCTAATTTTTTCCTTCTAGCTAAATACCAATTACGATTACCTTGAATAGTGTTAATCTCGCCATTATGAGCTAGGAATCTGAAAGGCTGAGCAAGCTTCCATTGCGGTAAAGTATTCGTTGAAAATCTTTGATGGAACACACATAACGACGTTTTTAATCTAGAGTCTTTTAAGTCTGGATAAAATTCTTTGATATTTTGTGACATTATTAGACCTTTATAAGATATGACTCTTGATGACATGCTAGGTATATAAAAATCTTTATCGTCTGATAAAATTTTTTCAGTTTGTATTCTTGCCACAAATAACTTTTTTTCGAAATCAGTTTCTAAAGTTTCATCAGGAGCAGATATTATAATGTGTTGAATATCAGGGATGTTATTGAGTGCTGCCTCGCCACAGACTTCTGTATTAACTGGGACTTTTCTCCAACCGTTAACGTCTAAGCCTTGTTTTTTCAACTGAAATAATAGAGTTTCTTTTGCTCTTTTTTGTTTAATCCGGTCTTTTCCAAAGAAGACAACTCCAAATGCATAATTTGCTCCAAGTTCAATATTATGCTCAGCAGCGATAGACTTTAAAAATTCATCTGGTTTTTTTATCAAAAGCCCGCAACCATCGCTTGACTTACCGTCATCAGATACAGCTCCTCTATGCATTAACCTTGATAATGCATTTATGCTTGTATCGATAACCCAGTGTGATGGTTTATCATCCATCTGAGTTATGAGGCCAAATCCACAGTTGTCTCTCTCGAAACTTGGTTGATAAAGACCTTTATTTTTTTGTGACTTTTTCATTTTCATTTCAAATTGATAATACCATAATATTAGAATTCAGGATCACTTACTAAGACCTATAATGTTCTATCATCTTGCACAGAAAATCATCTTTTAATTTATCATTGATAACACAACTTCCAAGTTTGTTCAGTAAAACAAAACGATTACGATTGTCTTGTTTCTTCTTATCAAATTTCATATGTTTAATAATATCCCTAGTCTTAATTCCTTTAGGTATTTCTGTTGGTAAATTAAGCTTTTCGAGGGTATCTTCAATTAAATTAAAATGATTTATGTTAAGCATGTTTTTCTCTACTGAAAGCATTGATGCAAAGAGCATACCAACGCTTATTGCTTGCCCGTGGAGTATATTTCGGTAATTCATTGCTGCTTCAATAGCATGCCCAAGAGTGTGACCGTAATTAAGAAATGCTCTTACATTCGATTCACGCTCATCTTGTGATACAAACCTTATTTTTTCTTTAGCGGATGTTAGCACAATATAACTTAGACAGTCTTTATCTTTAGATAGAATTTTTTTTGAATTTTTATTCATCCAAGTAAGCAAGCTAGGTTTGCTTATTAATCCATATTTTATTACCTCAGCTAATCCAGATATATATTCCTTCTCAGGAAGTGTAAGTAAGAATTTTGTGTCTATGATAACAGTGTCAGGTTGATAAAAAGTTCCAATTAAATTTTTACCACTTGGATGATTTACAGCAGTTTTTCCACCTATAGACGAGTCAACCTGAGCCAGAAGTGTAGTTGGTAAATGAATGAGTTTAACTCCTCTCATAAACGTACTTGCAACAAAACCCACTAAATCTCCAATTACACCTCCACCAAGAGCGATAATTGTAAGATCTCTATCAAATCTATTATTAATGAGGTAATCATGAATCTTTGTAAATACTGAAAGGTTTTTGTATTTTTCGCCATCTTTTATTTCTAGTGTTTTAGTATTATAGTTCTTTAAACAACTTTTTATTTTCTTTAAATAAATTTTACCCACAGTTTCATTAGTTATAATCACAACATTTTTTGATTTGATGTATGCTGATAATAATTTTGACGAAATAATACCATTGCCTATTACAATAGGAATTTTATTACTACGAGTTGACAAAAATATTTTTTTCATTCAATTATGTTAACCACTTCACTCACTATATCGTTTCTCTTCTTATTAGAAGTATTTACTGATGCAACAGCTATTTTCTTATAAATGTGATCTCTCTCTTTTCTCATTTTAACAAGTATTTTTCTCTCATCATCTCTATCTCTTAGTAAAGGTCTATTTTTTTTATTTTTAATTCGCAAGAGTTGTGTCTCCAAATCAATATCCAGATGAATAATAGACCCATTCTCTACCATAATTTTAATATTATCTTCCTCCATTATGATCCCTCCGCCTGTTGATATAACACAATTATCGATTTCCAATGTGCTAAGAAGTTTCTTGTTTTCTAAATGTCGGAATTCCTTTTCTCCAAACTTATCGAAAATTTCAGTTATACTACATTGTTGATCTTTGATTATCTCATCATCCAAATCGATAAAATTCATGCCCATTCTCTTAGCAAGTATTTTACCTATAGATGTTTTGCCCGATCCCATAAGGCCGACAAGGTATACATTAGACTTCTGCATTTTTTACTTTCCTATTAAACTTTGGACTAATCTCTTTGACTGCATCTATTAAAATACTCACTTTTGAAGGATCAATATCAGGTGTTATACCTGTTCCAAGGTTAAAAATATGACCTGTATTGAAGTCATATTCTTCGAACAATTGTTCGACTGCTTCATGAATTTCTTTTTCACTTAATTTCAGAGTATCTTTATCCAAATTACCTTGTACTGCAAATTTATTATTAGTAGCTTTTCTAAATTCTCCAAGACCAATTGTGGAATCAATGCCTATTACATCAACATCCATTTTGTTGAGAGTGTTAATTTTATTTTTTGGCTCTCTTATATAATAAATTACAGGTATGTTTGAATCAGTGAGGGAGTTTTTTATTTTCTCTACATATTTTACAGATAATTCATAGAAATCATTATCTTGTAACAATCCTCCCCATGTATCAAAAATCATTACAGCATCTACACCAGATTTTATTTGTTGATTGATGTATCTTATACTTACTTCAGTAATTTCTGTTAGAATATCATTAACCAGTATCCGCTCTTCACTAATCATTTTTTTTACGTTTTCAAAGACTTTTGATGAGTTCCCTTCTATTAAATACGTAGTTACGGTCCAAGGACTGCCTATGAAACCTATCAACGGTATTTTTCCACTAAGCTCTTTTTTGGTTTGTTCTATCGCATCAAAAACATATCTAACTTCTGATATATCGTAATCTCTTTTCATTTCATTGAGACTTTTTTCAGTTTTAATTGTTTTATCAAAAATTGGACCCTTATTTTCTTCAAAACTGAGTTGTATGCCTAACATATCAGCTACCACCAAAATGTCTGAGAATATAATTGCACTATCTAATGAGAATCTCTCAAGTGGTTGTAGTGTTATCTGACATGCTAGATCAGGATTATTAACTAGATTCATAAAACCACCAGATTTATTCTTCAAATCTATATACTCAGGGAGATACCTTCCAGCTTGCCTCATGATCCAAAGTGGCGTTCGATCGATCGATTCTTTTCTAATTGCTTTTAGTAGTAGGTGATCAGAGATTGGCTGCATCTAAGTCTCTTATTGAATTATCGTGTAGAAATTTAGTCATGCCCTCCGCTGCACCTCTTCCTTCAAAAACAGCAGTAACAACAAGATCTGAACCTCTAACCATATCACCACCACAGAATATTTTTGGATTATTTGTTTGAAAGCTGTATTTAGAATCTTTATTGATTTGCACTCGACCAATTTCATCAAGTTGTATGTTGTATTTATTAAACCAGTCTGCTGGATTTGGCCTAAAACCAAATGCAATGATTACGTTATCAGCTTTAATTATTCTTTCTGACCCTTTCACAATGGTAGGCACTTCTCTTCCTCTTATATCTGATTTTTCGAGTTTTGTTTTAACGAACTTTACACCTTCAACTTTATCATCACCAACAATTTCGATGGGTTGCATATTCCATAAGAATTCAACTCCCTCCTCTTTACTATTCTTCACTTCTCTCTTAGATCCAGGCATGTTCTCTTCATTCCGCCTGTAAGCGCAGTAAACTTTTTTTGCACCTTGACGAAGTGCTGTTCGATTACAATCCATTGATGTGTCACCACCACCCAAAACAATCACATTTTTCCCACGCATATTAATGTATTCGTTATTTGGTGTCTCAAATATATTTCTGATATTCGAGTTGAGGTATGGAAGAGCATCATACACACCATTAAGTTCTTCTCCTTTGAAACCACCTTTCATATATTTATAGGTACCCATTCCTAGAAAGACCGCATCATAATCTTGCATAAACTTATCAAAAGCTATATCTTTTCCAATTTCGGTATTTAATATAAATTTAACACCCATTCCTTCTAGAATCTCTCTCCTTTGTTTGACTATATTCTTTTCCAGTTTGAATGGAGGTATCCCAAAGGTAAGTAGTCCTCCGATTTCCTCGTATTTATCATATACATGCGCCTCTATTCCATTACGGGTAAGCACATCTGCACATGCTAGTCCTGCTGGGCCAGCTCCAACAATTCCAACTTTAAAATTGGTTTTTTCTACATTTGACATATCGGGCTTCCAACCTTGTTTTAATGCCTCATCAGTAATATATTTCTCTACACTTCCAATTGTGACTGCACCAAACCCATCATTTAATGTACATGCGCCCTCACAAAGCCTATCTTGAGGGCAGATTCTCCCACATATTTCTGGCAAGGAGTTCGTTTGATGAGAGAGGTCAGCTGCTTCAAATAATCTATTTTCAGAAATTAGTTTGAGCCATTGGGGTATATAATTATGAACCGGACACTTCCATTCGCAGTAAGGATTGCCACACTCAAGACATCTACCAGATTGCTCTTTAGCCTGTTCAACAGTGTAGTGACTGTATATTTCACTATATTGTTTCACACGCTTAGATGCATGTAGGATTTTTGGATCCATTCGTTTTAATTCCAAGAATTGTAAATTTTTATCCATAGACACACATTATACATGATTTAGCTATGCAAGGTAGCATTATTTGAACATTATTGATATATGGTATATTGACAATATCGGATATATGATATATTTTGAATATATGGAAAATATTAAGAAAACATCGAGATTAACTATTTTTAAAGAATTGATTAATACGAATACATCAGTTCAATTTTCATATACATCTATAACTTATCGTGTCCCAATGGACGATTTATATGATTTTCTTGCTAAAAATACTAATGTTCTGAAGACATCTAGTTGGATAGATAGAGGTATTTATAATTGGCCAAGACCCACAAAAAAACTTCTTACTTTTCTTCAAAATTACGTTGTTGTTCTAGATGATGAAGATGAAAAGGAGGATGGTTACTGGTTCTCAATGCTTGAAAAACTACGTGAGTATAGGTTGGAGCATGGTCATTGTTATATTCCATCAGACTACAATCAAACTAGTTATGGTGTTCAAAATCCTCTTGTTACATGGACCCTAAAAACAAGAAGTGATTATTTACACAATAGACTGGACTCTAGGAAGATTTCTCTTTTAGATGAAATTGATTTTCTAAAGTGGACAACTTTGAAACAATATTTTAAGCCTGAGAATGTCTTAGATAGGAGAAGATTAATACAAGCTCTGAATAACATTAAGACTAATTATAAGTAATCGATGGGGATCTTATTGATTAAGTAGTGTTTTAACATGTTTACTTACAAGTGACATGTCTACATTATCTCCATGACTTTTTTTAATTAAACCAATAACTTTACCCATCTCTTTGATGGAGGATGCTCCACTTGACGCTATTGTGTCTTTTATGATTTTGATTACGTCGTCTTCAGATATTTCTTCTGGTAAATAGTTTTGTATTACCTCTATTTCTTCTTTTTCTTTAGATGCCAAATCATCTCTGCCAGCTTTATTGAATTGGTCAAATGATTCATGATTTCTTTTGAGAAGCCTCTTCAGTATTTGGATGGTTTCACTTGTTTCTAAATCTCTTTTCTTTTCTTTTTCTTCGTTTTTTAAGTGGGATAAAATAAACCTTACGATTTCAACTTTTCGCTTTTCCCCTGATTTCATTAACGCTTTAATATCTCTTTCTATGATGTCTTTCATCTTTGAAGATCGAGTTTAATACTTTTTGTATGGTGGCTTTTTTCTTATTGCTGACATACTAACTTTTCTCTTGTATCGTTTGATAGCAGCAGCAATTTTTCTTTTTCTTACAGCGGTAGGTTTTTCGTAGAATTCTCTACGTCTGGTTTCTGTCAGAATACCGGCTTTTTCACAGCCCCTTTTAAATCTTCTAAGAGCTATTTCAAATGGTTCATTTTCTCTGACTTGAACACTTGGCATAAATTCTCACTAAATAGTTTATAATGGCGTAATAGTACTTGATTATGATAATAAAGCAACTAAATTAAGGGATTTGGAGGAAAAACATTGATTATTCTTGGAATTGAATCTTCTTGTGATGAGACTGGAATGGCTCTCTATGATTCTGATGTGGGCTTGTTAGGACATGTTTTAAGTTCTCAGACAAAAATTCATAACAAATATGGTGGCGTAGTACCAGAATTAGCATCCAGAGATCATGTTAAAAAACTTGTACCTCTACTGGATAGTCTCCTAGTAGAACAGAAATTATCACTTGATGAAATCAGTCTAATTGCATTTACCAACGGCCCTGGTCTACTTGGACCACTTTTAACTGGAGCAGCTTTTGCAAAAACTCTTGCTTGGGTAAATAATATAAGATCTATTGAGATTGATCATCTCGAGGCTCATATTTTTTCTGCTATGATTTCTGAAAAAAATCTTCAACCACCGTTTATTTCTCTCCTTGTATCAGGTGGACACACGCTTGTATCTAAAATTGATCAGCATAATTCATATGAGATTATTGGAAAATCACTTGATGATTCAGCAGGCGAGGTATTTGATAAAGTTGCACGTAAGATGGGTTTGAAGTATCCAGGTGGCCCCGAAATATCAATGGCTGCAGAAAAAACTAAAAACTCAAGATATAAGTTTCCAAGACCTATGCTAAATTCAAATGATTTAAATTTTAGTTTCAGTGGGCTTAAAACTCATGTTGTCAGAGAAATAGAGAGGATCAAATTAGATGATAAACTTATTTCAGAGATTTCATACGATTTTCAGGAAGCCATAATCGACATTCTCATCCATAAATCTATTACTGCGGCGAAAATGTTCGATGTACCAAGGATAGCAGTTTCGGGAGGTGTAAGTGCGAATACACGTTTAAGAGAAAGATTTAAAAACGAGTCCCCAGGTATTGATGTGTTTTTCCCAAGTTTAGAATTTAGTACAGATAACGGGGCAATGATTGCTTACCTTGGTTATTTGAAATCAAATGAAACCACAATCAATAATTTAAAAATTCAACCAAGCCCCACATCATCAGTTTTTTGATAATAAATTATAAATATTACTTCTGTGAGTAATCAAGATAAGTAAGGTATTGAAAATGCTAATTGATGCGAGATGATCATTGTTTGAAAAAAAGTAGAAGAAGCTTGGTAATAAAACAAATGCAGTAATTGCGGAAAGACCAGAAATTTTAGTAATTAGATAAATAATTATCCACGTTGAAATAACACAAACTGCAACAAAATAATCGATGCCTAATATCACGCCAATCGAAGTTGCTACCGCTTTACCGCCTTTAAATTTTATAAAAACTGAAAATATATGACCGAGATAAATAAAAAATGCTAGTATATATATTTGGTTTACAATCAACTCGGTCTTTGTAAGTAAATACACAGGCAAAAAACCTTTAATTATGTCACCAATAAGAGTGAGAGCAGCTGCGAGTTTATTACCAGTTCGTAGCATATTCGTTGCACCAGGATTTTTTGACCCAAATGTTCTTGGGTCTGATAATTTAAATAATCGAGCAAATATGACCGAAAATGGGACCGACCCCATTATGTAAAGCATAGATATTAATATTAGTGGATTATCTGAAGGTATGATTGTCATTGGTATTATTAGTTTATAATACTAACTTAATGATCATATTTGTAGGCAATAAATGAAAAAAGTTAATTTAGTTCTTCTCCATGGGTGGCTTTTTGATTCCTCCATTTGGGATGATTTGAAAATAGACTTAGAAAAAAACTTTCAAGTTAAATCTCCTAACTTCTCAGGATACGAACATCACAGAGAAAAAATAACCTCTGGCGAATTGAATATAGGGGACTACCTAGAGAATGAACCATGGGAAAATATACTTATAGGCTACTCATTTGGCGGTATGATGTGCGTAAGATTTGCACTTGAAAATATGGCAATTTCTAAATTAATCCTTATTAATTCATGTTTTCCCTCGAGCTACGCAGAAATTAATAATCAAGAAATTGATAATCTTATTTTAGACTTAGATGCTGACAAAAATGAGGCTATCAAAAGATTCATCTACAAATGCTGTAAAGACTCTGTCACCCAGAAGAAAGACTATAAGAGTTTACTAGATTTACAAACTAAATATTCTAACATAGACAAAGAAGCTCTCATTCAAGGCTTGGTGGACATAAGAAAGTTGAGGGAGTTACTTGACAACGAGCACTCTATTGGAATTGATACCCTGATTATCCAAGGTGAACATGATAGTTTTTTTCCTCCGAGGACTTTTGTGGTAAATGGCTCTAGTAACATACATATTAAGGTAGTAAAAGGCATGGCCCATTATCCTTTTTTGTCGTTTCATAATGAAATTAAAAAAGAGATAATTAAGTTTGTTGAGGATTAAAATTGGATAACTACAAAAAACGTATAAGAGAGTCGTTTAATAGAAGAGCAGATACTTATGATAATTATGCCATAATTCAGAAAGAGGTTGCTGGACGTATTTTCGATAGACTCTCTGGAATTAAGATTCAGCCTACATCAATACTAGACCTTGGTTGTGGCACAGGCTCTCTAACACAGAAAATCTCTGCGCTGTACCCTAACGCAAAGATCATTCCTCTTGATTTTTCCCAGGAAATGTTGAAGATTTGCAGAACCAAAATTAATAAAGCAAATCCTATATGTGCAGATATTGAGAATATTCCTATAGATGAATCACGTTTTGATCTAATTATATCAAGTCTTACTTTTCATTGGGCTACTGATTTGTATAGTACTTTTTTGCAAATCTATAAATTGTTAAAAGATGGTGGTTGTTTTTTATTTTCATCCATAGGCCCCGACACACTATTCGAATTAAGGGAAGCACTGAGTAAGATTGACAACAAAGAAAGAGTGAATCGTTTCATTGATATGCATCATTATGGAGATGCTCTCTTGAAAATAGGCTTCTCTGATCCAGTCGTGGACAATGAAAAAATTATTATCGAATATGAGAACTTTTCCGATGTATTGCAATCCCTAAAAAAGATAGGAGCAAATACTGTTGAAAAAATCGCTGATAAAAAACTCACAAGACAAGATTACAGAGGCGCTTTGCATGGATATAGCATTAATGAAAACTCGAATTACCCTGTAACTTATGAGGTACTTTACGGCCTTGCATGGAAAAAAACACCGTCGAACCCTAAAATTAATGAGGATGTTATTCCAATTAAGGCGATTAAATAAAGATTTTTTTCAATTAGAAATTCTATAAATACTAATATTGTGATATCATAAAATTCATTTAATAATGGACGATTATGAAAAAAATT
>CAJWIW010000011.1 GCA_913041865.1 uncultured Gammaproteobacteria bacterium | reverse complement strand
ATTGACTTATACTACAACAATACTAAACTTACCAATGAAATGAAAGAACTGAATACAAGCATTAGTAAAATCAAAAATTACATGAGGACCTTCAACATAATTGATGAGAATGTGCTGGATGTTATATGTGATGTAAGAAAAGAAATTTATGCTCCCGATGAGTATAAGTCTTTTGCCTACTCAGATTTTCAAATTCCGCTCAAGCACTCGCAGTTTATGCTCACATCTAATGTCGAAGGATTAATTTTACAATCTATGAGAATATCTAGCAACGATTCGGCTATAATATTAGGCTCCGGTACAGGATATTTAGCTGCTTGTGTCTCAAAATTGGCAAGCAAGGTTACAGCTATTGATATTTATGATGATTTTATTAGTGACTCCGAGAAAAATTGCGTCAAAGATAACATTAAAAATGTCAATTTTAAGTGTCTTGATATAAACGATTTTTGGGGTATGATCAAAGACTACAACATAATTATATCAACATTTAGTATTGAATCCTCTGAGGCCATCTCGAGTAACATGTCAGAAAATTCAAAAGCTTTTATCTTTACAGGTGAGGAAAATTCCCCTATAAAATCTGGTAAAATCATTTCCAAAACACAAAATAATGGGTACACTAGGGAACATATTATACAAACTAACGTAAAACATATTATCAAAGGATTGAACAAACATGATCGAAAAAACACCTGAGGAAATAAAAAAAATAATTGAAAATGAAGAGGGAGTAAAAATTATTGATGTCAGAGAAGATTGGGAGTACGAGATATGTCATCTTGATAACTCTATACATATCCCATTACTTCAAGTAGAGGAAAAAGCAGAAACATTGAACAAAGAGGATACACACATAGTTGTATGTCATCATGGCATCAGAAGTAGGATGATCGGAAAATATTTGGAGAGTGTAGGATTCAAAAATATAATAAACCTTTCTACAGGTTTAGAAGGTTGGGCGAATGATGTTGATTCCACAATGAAGAAGTATGAACGTAAGTAAGAGCAATTTTGTAATATTTATTTTTCTACTAGTATGTAATAATTTATTTGCAGCCGATCTAGTAGATGTATATAACAGAGCTATTAAATATAATGACGACTACAGGATTGTCCAAAATGATAGGGAAATATCATTGCAACAATACAATCAAACTGCTTCTTCAATCCTACCCGAGATAAGATTTCAAGCTGGAACAAAAGAAACTATTATTAATAGATATATTGGGCCAGGAGAAAATACTGACTTTAATACAGACAGTTACAACCTCACACTGCAACAACCAATATTTCGTTTGGCATTTTTTGATGAGTTAGATAAATCTGATGCAATAACAAAAAAATCTGAATCTTACCTATCTTTTCAGAAGAAACAAATCACACTGAAAACAACAGAACTATACTTCAAACTTATCGCGCGCACAAATGAACTTCAAGAAAAGAAAGAGATATTTAAACTCCATAAAAAAAGATTTTCAAACGCAAGTAAACTATATTCAAATGGCTCTATTACAAAAATAGATTTTCTAAGATACAAGTCTGATCTTCAATCGTCAAGAATAGAAAAAGAGATAGTAGAAAATGAACAAGAGAATGCAAAAGCTGACCTACACATATTTGTTGGTAAAAAGATATCAGATGTACATAATGTGAATACAGAAATTGAAATAGCGAATAACCATTATGAACCATCTAGAGTGCTTGAAATTGCAACATCAAAATATGAAATAATAGAAATGGCTAATTATGATTTGGATATTTCACAAAACACATATGAATCTAATAAATCGCAACACTTTCCTACAATAGACCTTATAGCCTCCTATGACTATTCTGATGTAACGGGTGGTGCAAGATTTGGTGCTAATAAAAGAGAGTCTAGCTCTGTTGGCCTAACAATTACTCTCCCGATTTATCAGGGTGGATATCAGTCTGCTAAAGTTAGTGAGTCTAGATATAGATTAGAGAATGCTCAGATTAAACAAGAGCAAACACTCAAGTTACTTGAAAAAGAAATTACTGATAAAATTGCAAGATATGATATACAAAAAGGAAAGGTTAAGAACGAAAGAGAGAAATATAACCTTCATAACCTCAAATATATTGCAGCTAAAGAAGGTTTCAGAGCAGGCATTTATACAGATACTGAGTTACAACAATCAAAAATAGAGTTACTAAATGCAAAAAATAGCTATATCGACTCCATCTTAGATTTTGTTTTACTAGATCTTGATATCAAGCAGTATAAATCTAAAATTGGAATTGATGAGATCAAAGAGATAAACTCAATATTAGTTTGGTAAAATAATACTTAATGTTTATATATAACCTACTAGTCTATCTTCTATCACCAGTTATTATACTCAAAATAATTTATGATTCCCTTCGTAGAAATAGTGACACTAATTTCATAAGACAACGCTTGGGATTAGCTACCTTTAGAAGAAACGAAAATGCAATATGGTTGCATGCGTCATCTGTAGGAGAGGCGAAGATTGCATTAAAGCTAATTAGTATTTTTAAAGATAAGAAGTTAATTGAAGATATAATTATAACTACTACAACCAAATCATCAAAAACCATATTAGATAAATCAGATGGAGATTTTCAGCATTACTATCTTCCCTTTGATTTTCTTTTAACGATGAACAGATTTATAAAATCAATAAAACCAAAGATCTGTATAATCATTGAAACAGAGATTTGGCCGAATATGATAAATATATGTGCAAAAAGAAACATACCGATAATAATGGCTAATGCTCGTTTATCAAAAAAAACTCTCAGTTCAAATAACATAATTAAAAAAATCTATAAAAATACTCTTACTTCAATTAACAGGATATATTGTAAATCAGAAAGAGAAAGAGATAATTTTCTTCAACTTGGTGCCAATCAAGAGAAAGTAGCAGTTTTAGGAAATATTAAGTTATGCGAGTCTATTAGTAATAATGTGAGTGAGAGACCGATTGATAGGAAATATGTATTAGCTGCATCTACACATCCTGGAGAAGAGAGACAAATCATTACGGAATGGCTTAAAATAAATGATAAAAGAATACTATTGGTTATTGCTCCCAGACATCCTGAAAGACTGGGTGATATACTTTCAGACATACCTTTGAGTTTAGTTCGACTTGCCATAAGAAGTAAAAAGGATAAGATCCGAAATAATACTCAAATATATATTGCTGATACAATTGGAGAATTAGAGAACTTTATGGAACATAGTGAATTTGTTTTCATGGGCGGGTCTCTTGTTGATCATGGGGGGCAGAACTTTCTTGAAGCCGCATCACTTGGTAAATCAATAGTTGTTGGCCCGTATATGTATAATTTTATCGATGAGACAGAGGAATTTCTCAAAAATAATGCGATGGTTATGGTCAAAAATTCAAAATCTCTTAAGCATGTTTTTGAGAGACTGCTGAAATCAAAACAAAGAAGGGATTTGTTTGGTGAAAATGCTAAAAGACTTTTGCACAAGAAAACAAAAGTATTAGATGACTATTTCTTACAAATTAAGAAACATATACAATAATTAGCCACCTAACGAATATCCCTCCATGAGTACATCCCAGTATTTATTTAAGTGATCAGTATAACCCAACTTCACGAGTGATTGTCTTAGTCTAGATAAATTACTACTCATAAGACCAGGAAATAATTTACAGTTAACGCCTATTAACGATTTATCAAAATCAATAATATTGATGTTAGAGACATCTTTTTCTTCTATTAAAATATTATGGGCATTCAAATCACCATGATAAACACCTAGCTTGTGCATTGATGATATCTGTTGTCCTAAATTATAAAACAGCTTTTCATCAGCATTGTTCTGTAAGTGGTCCGATAATGTAATTACTTCTTCAAATCTCTCTACTATTAAGCTTGCTCGATAAATGAAAGGATTTTGGAAATTTAGCCATCCTATTATAGGTTTGCAAGTATTAAAATTATGCTTATGTAAAAAATTCAAAATTTTGAACTCAGAATACGATCTAGTATTGGCTAATCCAAAAAGTGGAGTAATATATCTATCTCCCAAAAAAGTCATCAGGCCTTTTCTGATATAATGCTTCTTAATCCATTTTTCTTGATTAATAACCTCAATGTTTGTGCTCTGTTGTGCCTGATATACCTCTTCATGTATTACTTTATCAAGATCGAATTCATTATCTTCATCATAAAAAATGATGTCATTATGGTGTTTTTTTATTATCATAAATATTGCATGTACAAAGAAAAGTACCCTCTTAAATCTGTCTGTCTCCTCAGGTTATCCTCCTTGGGTGACGTTACTCATATGATTCCAATTGTCAATACAATTAAAAATGAGAATCCTAAAATAAATATTACATGGATTATTAATAAAACAGAATACGAATTAGTGAAAAATATTAAAAATGTTACATTTATAGTAGTTGACAAAACTAATTTGATTAAGACAGTGAAACAGTTATATAAGTTAAGATCTTCTATAACTTTTGATGTCTTGCTTCACATGCAAGTTTCTTTAAGATCGAATATTTTTAGTATGCTAATTAAATCGAAGAGAAAGATAGGATACAATAAATGTTTGTCAAAAAATCTTCACTCTTTGTTAGGGCACGAAGAGATAGATTGTGAAGAGAAAATACATGTATTAGACACATTCTTTTGCTTCTTGAAAAAAATTTCAATAGACACTAAAAAATTAGATTGGTCAATTAATCTAGCTAGAACAATTTATACAAGCGAATTATCTAACATGAAGTTCGTTGTAATCAATCCTTTCACAAGCTCACGTAGATTTAATTTTAGAGAGTGGGATTTGGATAATTATAAAGCTGTTGCAGAGTATCTTTATAACGAATACAAAACAAGAACTCTGGTTGTTGGAGGATCAAGTAGATATGAGATAGATAGATCAAAAACTTTTAATGGGATTGACTATATACATAACTATGTTGGTAAAACAAAATTACAAGAACTCTACACTATACTCGCAAACTGTGTGGTATATATCGGTCCAGACTCAGGGACGCTTCATATTGCATCTATGCTCAATAAACCTGTTATAGGCCTTTACGTCACCTCTAATCCAAATAGAACAGGGCCTTATCTAAATAAACAATATACTATTAATAAGTATCCACAAGCGTTGAAGTTATTTGAGAATAAGTGTGAAGATAATGTTAAGTGGGGATATAGAGTTAGAAATAAAAAAGCAATGTCTTTAATAAAAATTGAAGAAGTTATAAATATGATTAGAACTATACTGAGTTAATATAAGCTAGTCTTTGTTGTTAACTAATTTTGCAATCAAATCAGTTGTGGATTTACCCTTAATCAGATCTATCAAAATTATTTTTTTATCATTCTCTTCCAGACATTTTTTACCAGCAATAAATTTATTCTCATAATCAGTACCTTTTACGAGAATATCAGGTAGGATTTTACAAATTATCTTTTCAGGTGTTTCCTCATCAAAGATAATTATGTGATCTACATATTGAACAGCTGATAGAATGAATGCTCTATCCATTTCATAATTGATTGGTCTTTTTTCTCCTTTATTTAGTTTGACCGATGAGTCACTATTTAGTGCAACTACTAATATATCTCCTAATTTTTTTGCTTCACTAAGCATATGAATGTGGCCGGTGTGTAAAATATCAAAACAGCCATTAGTCATGATAATTTTTTTTCCATCATCCCTATAGCTACGACATAGCTTCACTAAATCATCAATAGTTGAAACTAAGTTATTGACTCTTTGATGCATGCTCTAACTCATTTTGACTTACGCTTGTAGAACCCAATTTAAGCACTGAGAGACTCGCGGCAATATTAGACAGCTCTACTGCTTTAGCAACATTCTCTCCTGCTATAATAAAGGAAGATAAAATTGAAATTACAGTATCCCCTGCTCCAGTAACATCAAAAACATCTTTTTTTATAGAATGAAAAGACCGAACACCCTCCTCAGAGAATAATGTCATTCCATCTTTACCTCTGGTGACTAATAGATATTGGATATTTAAATCTTCTCTTAATTTCTTTCCATTTTTCTCGAATTCATCCACATTGCTGGATTTACCCATAATGAGTTCAAATTCGGATAAGTTAGGTTTGACTAATGTTGATGATTTATAGACGCTAAAATCATCACCCTTAGGATCTATAAATGTCATTATACCTAAATCATTCGCGTCTTGTATGACTTTTTGTATGATAGGTTTTACAACTCCTTTGTTATAGTCAGAAATAACTATGCCATCACAATTTTGCAACAATTCTTTTATTTTATCGTACGAACTCTCAATTTTTTTTGAGATGTTTGCATCTTCATGATCTATGCGAAGAAGTTGCTGATTCTGATCAATTACTCTTAACTTGAGAGTTGTCCTTATTTCACTATCAATGATTGGATGAAATGCAATATTTGAATTCGATATAAGCAATTTTAGAGAAGCACTTGTATCATCATCACCAATTAGTCCTAGTAGAGTAACGTCCATACCAAAATCAGCTAGATTTTTTGCAACATTTGCTGCCCCGCCTGGTTTGTCGAAAGTTTCTGTAACATCAACAACTGGAACGGGGGCTTCTGGTGATATTCTATTTACTTTTCCAGTCCAATATCGATCTAGCATCACATCACCCAGAACTAATATTTTCTTTTTTTTAATCATGTTTTACAGGACTAGACTAAGCTTAACCAATTATTATATTTTGAGATTTTACCATGAATTAAATCAAAGTAACTATTTTGTAATTTTTTTGTTATAGGCCCTGGATTTCCATTTGAAATAGAATGATCATTAACCTGTATAATTGGTGTTACCTCAGCTGCTGTTCCTGTGAAAAATGCCTCGTCACATTCAAAAACTTCTTGCGTCTGAATCTTTCTTTCCTCTGTTTCTAAATTGAGATCTTTTGCTAAATCAATTACTGTTTTTCTAGTAATCCCATCCAGAACAGTAATTAAATCTGGAGTAATTAATTTATTATTCTTAACAAGAAAAATATTTTCGCCAGATCCCTCATTAATTGTATCGTCTGACCCAAGAATTAAGGCTTCGTCATAACCAGATTTTAACGCATCAGTTAGTGCCAACATTGAATTAAGATAATTTCCAGTTGCTTTTGCTTTGTATAGCATGGCTTCGGGATCTCTTTTAGGAAACTTAGATATTTTGACTTTTATTCCATTTGTAATCTTATCTGCACCCAAATAGGGTCCCCAATCCCATGATGCAACTGCTACATGCACTTTTAAGTTATCTGCGCGTAAACCCATCCCTTCATTGCCATAAAAACAAATTGGTCTTATATAGGCATTATCAAGGTTGTTAACTTTAACTGATTCTTTTTGTATACTCATTAAATCCTCGTGGGAATAAGGAATGTCCATACCAATAAGACTAGCTGACTGAAATAGTCTTTTAGTGTGATCTTGTAATCTAAAGATACATGTACCTGTATCTGTTTTATATGCTCTGACACCCTCAAAAACGCCTGTGCCATAATGTAAAGTATGCGTAAGAACATGAATGTTAGCTTCTTTCCAATCACAGAAAGCTCCATCAAGCCAAATTTTTCCTTCGATCTCAGAGATAATCATTAGTATTTTGCGACATATAAATGAAAAGCATATCATGTCTTAAATCATGAAAATACTTCTATTTTTAATAAAATTTTAATAGAAATTCGCGTAGTTTGTGTATTTGTTATAAGATATTTTAGTGTATAATGAGAATCATTCTCATTTTATGCTCTAATTTGCTAGGAGAAAATTCAATGATTTTTATGCGGACTGACAACCAAAACATAAAAAATAAATTAAGTTTCACACAATTAATACTAGTGAGTAGTCTAGCTCTGTCTCTTTTATCAAGTTCTCTATTCGCAGAGGAGGTAAACGTTTATAGTGCAAGAAAGGGGTATCTCCTTCAGCCACTAGTTGATGGATTTCAGGCTCAAACTAATATAAAAGTAAATGTTATCTCTGGAAAAGCCAAAGTTTTACAAAAAAGAATTAAGCAAGAGGGTGCAAATACAAGAGCAGATGTACTTCTGACAGTTGATGCGGGCAATCTCTATAAAGCAAAAGAGGATGGTCTTCTAAAAAGAATATCATCTCCTAAATTAAATAATTTGATTCCAGAATATCTTCGTGATGATGATGGTTATTGGTTCGGCTTATCAATAAGATCTAGAGTGATTATGTATAATCCAAAAAATGTAGAGTCTTCTGATTTGTCAACATATAAAGACTTAGCTAGTAAAAAGTGGAGAAATAGGATATGCATAAGATCATCTAGTAACATATATAATCAATCTTTACTTGCATCTATTATCTCAAATTTAGGAGAAGATTATGCCGAAGAATGGGCAAGAAGTGTCAAGAATAATTTCTCAAAAGATCCCAAAGGTAATGATCGAACTCAAATGACGTCTGTAGTAATGGGTGAATGTGATGTGACTATAGCGAACACGTACTATCTAGGCAAATGGATTGCATCAGAGAAAGATAACGAGAGAAAATATGCAGAAAAAATATCAGTCTTCTTTCCTAACCAAAAAACTAGCGGTGCACATATTAATATAAGTGGTGCAGCTATAACTAAACATTCTAAGAATGAGGTGAATGCGGTTAAGTTCCTCGAGTATTTAGCAAGTGATGAGGCTCAAAAACTTTATGCTCAAGCTAATCATGAATATCCTATTAGAGATAATATACCTGTGAGTGAAATTGTTCAGTCATGGGGGTATCCCTTCAAAAAGGATACTCTGAACCTTGACGAATTAGGTAAGAACAACAGCAGAGCTGTTATGATATTTGATCGAGTAGGATGGAAGTAAGAATAAGTGAAGCAACTAGGTTTCTATAATGATAGGATAATACTTTTATTTATCATTACTATTGTTCTCATACCTATTCTGACAGTCTTTTCTTTCCTATTTTATCCATCTAGCGAATTATGGGTACATCTCAGAGCAACATTAATTGATGACTACATCTTCAATACAATTTTCATAACATTTTTTGTTTCATTCTTTACGGTTATTATTGGTGTATCTACTGCATGGCTTGTTGTTATGTATAGTTTTCCTGGAAAAGATATTTTTAAGTGGTTATTAGTCATGCCCATAGCGATCCCTGCCTACATATCTGCATATATATATGCAGGATTAACTGAACCGTCTGGTTTTCTATTTGATTTTCTTGATATTCACTTTAATTTGGGTAAAGAACTTTTTCATCTGATAGATATAAGAAATATTTATGGTTCAATATTTATTTTAAGTATTAGTCTTTATCCATATGTGTATCTTTTGTGCTACTCATCCTTCAGAGAGCAATCATATTGTGCTCTTGAGGTAGGTAAATCTCTTGGTTTAAATGATGTTGAGTCGTTTAACCGCATAGGTCTACCACTTGCTAGACCAGCAATCGTTGCAGGTTTAAGTTTAGTTATTATGGAATCAGTAGCTGAGTTTGGAACAATGGATTATTACGGTGTAGCAACATTTACAACTGGAATATATCGTACATGGTTTGCACTCGGAGATGAGTCAAGCGCTCTTCACCTTGCGTCGATTCTATTGTCATTTGTTTTTATCCTGATAATAATTGAGAAATATTCCCGTGGTAGTAGAGCATATTATCATTCATCTCAAAAGAATAAAATACCACTAGAAGTAAAGCTTTATGGTAAGAGAGCATTATTAGCGTGTTTTTGGTGTTCTATGATTGTACTTTTGGGTTTTATAGTACCTATAGTTCAATTAATAATATGGTTATTCAGTACTTTTGATTATGCACTTAAAGAAACTTTTCTCAATATCATTATGAATTCAATCTTCATTGCAAGTATATCTGCAGTACTAATAGTACTAATCTCAATCTATTCTTCTTATAAAAATAGAATTATGAACGATAAATTTACAAATATAGCCTTGAAAATATTTTCACTTGGTTATTCTATTCCTGGAGTAGTGATAGCAGTAGGCATTATAATATTTGTCACATCAATAGATAATATCCAAACATTTTTATTCGATGAACCGTTATACTTCTTCAGCGGATCCCTTGTCGCACTATTTATCGCGTATTTGGTAAGATTTTCTACACTATCACTCAATGCCACAGAGGCTGGTTTAAGTAAAATAAAAAAAAATATTGATTTGACGCTTAACACTTTTCAGTTAAATCCTGCTATTTCTCTTAGCAGGATACACATCCCTATGATGAAAACTACAATTGTCACATCTTTAATATTAGTTTTTGTAGATATTATTAAAGAACTTCCTGCAACTTTAATTCTAAGGCCATTTAATTTTGATACACTAGCAATTAACGTATATGAGCTAGCCCTATCAGAGCAATTAATGTACATAGCCTCTCCGTCACTAATGTTAATAATTATTGGACTAATTCCTGTTATAATACTAATAAACACTACTATTATAGATAAAAATGCGAAGCTCAAAACTTGAAATTAAAAGTATTTCTTACTCAATTAACAATAATCTGATTTTAGATAATCTTAATTTGGATATACTGTCTGAAGAAATTATTTCAATTATTGGGCCAAGCGCATCTGGTAAGAGTTCTTTATTAAGAGTAATCGCTGGTTTTGATCAGATAGACTCTGGACGTATTATTTTAAATGAGAAAATAGTTGATGATGGTAATTTATTTATAAAGCCCTATCAAAGAAATGTGGGGATTATCTTCCAAGATCTAGCTTTATTTCCACATTTAAATTGCGCACAAAATATTTTATTTGGTATATCTAAATATGACATCACGGAGAAGAATGCAAGGCTGAGCAAATTATCAAATCTTCTTGATATTAAAAATATTCTTGAAAAATTCCCTCATGAGATATCTGGTGGGCAACAACAGCGTATCGCAATAGCAAGAGCACTCGCACCAAAGCCTGAATTACTACTATTCGATGAACCATTTAGTGCACTAGACGAAGAGCTCAAAGACCTTTTAATAGCAGACGTCAAGGCTCTTCTAAAAACCGAAAAAATAACATCTGTATTTGTTACTCATAATATTAAAGAGGCTTTTCAACTATCAGATAAAATAGCGTATTTGTCAGATAGGAGAATTATACAAAATGATACTCCTTATAACATCTATCATAAACCTTCATCGAAGGAAATTGCTCATTTTTGTGGAAATGGTTGCTTTATAAGAGGCACAGTTATAGATTCTAATCATGTTGCTACACCTTTAGGTAAACTATTTGGTGATACTATGCCATACAAAGTTAATGATGATGTTGATGTTATGGTAAGACCTGATGATGTACTTCATGATGATAACTCTACAGAATCGGCACGTGTAATAGAGAAAAAATTTTTTGGATCTGATTTTTTATATAAGCTTGAATTGAAAGATGGGCAAAAAATTCTTTGTTTGACTCCAAGTCACCATGATCACTCTATCAATGATATGATAGGTATAAGAGCACAAATAGACCATCTTGTTTTATTTAATATCTAGCCAATTTCACGTAGCTTTCTACGTAAAATCTTCCCAACATTATTTTTGGGTATTTCATTAATGAACACTACTTTTTTAGGTTGCTTATATACAGTAAGGCCTTTTCTACAATACTCTAATATATCACTCTCCGAAATTTTCTTGCTATCCCTTACTACAAAAAGAATAATACTTTCACCTCTATTTATATCAGGTTTACCAATCACACCACATTCAATAACACCCTGATAACTAGACACGTAATCTTCGATCTCATTAGGATAAACGTTGAAACCTGACGAAATTATCATATCTTTTTTCCTATCAACAATATAAAGATAACCATGCTTATCGATCTTAGCTATATCTCCAGTTTTAAAAAAACCATCACTACTAAAAGCATCCTTTGTCTCAGTATCTCTATTCCAATATTTGCTCATTACTTGTGGCCCTTTAATGCATAATTCACCGGATTCACCTACAGATACCTCATTATCATTTTCGTCTCTAATTGATATTTCTGTTGATGGCATGGGCAAGCCAATAGATCCATTAAAATCCAAACCTACTGGGTTTACCGTGACAATCGGTGATGTTTCAGTTAAACCGTAACCTTGTGTAATTTCACAACCCGTGACCTCTTTCCATTTTTTAGCTGTTGAATTGAGTACTGCCATTCCACCGCCTACAGAAAATTTTAACGACTGTAAGTTAGAATTCTTAAATTTTGTACTTGTCAATAATAAATTGAATAAAGTATTTACAGCAGTGATAACTGTAAACTTATTTCGTGAGAGTGTCTTAACAAAAGATTTCAAATCTCTTGGATTCGTAATCAGAATATTTTTTGAACCAATTTTATAAAAAAATAACAAATTTACTGTCAGGGAGAAAATATGATACATTGGAAGTGCTGTTATTATTGTTTCTTGTCCCTCAGAAAGTATGTTGTCTACCCATAATTGGAGTTGTTCTACGTTCGAAACAAGATTAGAGTGAGTTAAAATTGCTGCTTTGGATTTTCCTGTAGTGCCTCCAGTATATTGAAGTAGAGCAATATCGTTTCCAGATAGTGAAACACTTGGATTTTTTTCTTTGGATCTAACTATGTCACTAAATAATATATAATTGCTATTAATCTTGTGTGACTTAGTTTTAAAAAAAAGTAAAGTTCTAACAATTAAATTCATTGGAATATTAAGTAAATCAAATGGACGACAGACTATAACATTTTTAATTTTAGTCTCCCCAAGTACTGATTCTAGCTCATGCAAAAATTTATCTAAAATTACTATAGTCTCAACATTTGAATCAGTAAGTAAAATTTTTACTTCTCTAGATTTGAATAAAGGATTCACGTTTACTACAGTTGCACCAATATTAATAGACCCAAAAAATGAAATGGGAAAAGTTAGCAAATTAGGTAACATTATTGCAACCTTATCACCTTTTTTTATTTTGAGAACATTAAAAAGATAAGCTGAGAATTTATCTGCCAATAAAGCAGTTCGTCTAAAACTAAGGTTGGTGCCAAGATTATTAAAAGCAACTAAATCTGAAAATTTTTCAGATGCATGTTTGAATATTTCTGAAATAGAATTGAATTCAGAATTTGATAATTCGCTTTTTACATGATCTGGATAGCTGTCTAGCCAAATTTTTTTCATATATTATTGTAACATCTATAACTTATTAATATCTTTCATTAATATTACTAAAATCAATAAAAAAAGCTCTCGCAGTACAGGAGAGCTTTTTTGACTTTTCGGAAAGCGATCGTCTAGGTTACATTCCCATGCCGCCCATTCCCATGCCGCCCATGCCGCCCATATCAGGCATAGCAGGTGCAGCACTCTGAGCCTGATCATCTGAGGCCTGCTCAGTTACCATGCATTCAGTAGTAATCATCAAACCTGCTATAGACGATGCATTTTGTAATGCAGTCCTTGTTACTTTTGTGGGATCAAGTATACCCATTTTCAACATATCACCGTATTCAGAGGTTGCAGCATTATAACCAAATGAGTCTTTACCTTCCTCTACTTTCGCTAGAATTACAGAGCCTTCATGGCCTGCATTGGTAACAATTTGTTTTAGTGGTTCTTGCATAGCCTGTTTTGCTATTTGTATACCTTGATCTTGATCAGGGTTATCACCTTTTATCTTATCTAAAGCAGACCTTGCTCTTATCATAGCAACTCCGCCTCCTGGGACAACACCTTCCTCAACTGCAGCTCTAGTTGCATGAAGTGCATCTTCAACTCTAGCTTTTTTCTCTTTCATCTCTACTTCCGTTGCTGCACCTACTTTGATAACCGCAACTCCGCCTGCTAACTTAGCTACACGCTCTTGCATTTTCTCTTTATCGTAATCAGAGGTTGCCTCTTCAATTTGAGATCTAATTTGATTTACACGACCTTCAATCGTAGCTTTTTTACCACCACCATCGATTATAGTTGTGTTTTCTTTAGTGACATTTATTTTCTTTGCTGTACCTAAGATGCTTATATCTGCTTTTTCCAGACTTAAACCAACTTCCTCTGCGATTACAGTACCACCTGTGAGGATAGCTATATCCTCAAGCATAGCTTTTCTCCTATCACCAAACCCAGGTGCTTTTACTGCTGCTACTTTCACAATGCCCCTGATGCTGTTAACAACTAATGTTGCTAAGGCCTCGCCTTCAACATCTTCAGCAATAATCAACAATGGCTTGCTAGCTTTAGCAACACCTTCTAGAACTGGTAACATATCTTTGATATTGGCTATTTTCTTGTCATAAAGAAGAATATATGGGTCCTCTAGTTCAGTTGTCATTGTTTGTTGGTTTGTTGCAAAGTAAGGTGAGAGGTAACCTCTATCAAACTGCATTCCTTCAACAACATCTAAATCGTTTTCTAGTGATTGACCTTCCTCTACAGTGATGACTCCCTCTTTGCCTACTTTACCCATTGCCTCAGCTATGATTGAACCAATATCGGTGTCTGAATTAGCAGATATTGTTCCTACTTGCTCTATGGCACTCTGATCTGTGCAGGGCTTGGACATTTTTTGTAAGCTTTCAACTGCTACAGTAACTGCTTTATCTATTCCTCTTTTCAGGTCCATTGGGTTCATCCCTGCAGCAACACATTTTAAACCCTCTTTAAGTATTGATTGTGCTACAACCGTAGCTGTTGTTGTTCCATCACCTGCTACATCAGAGGTTTGGGAAGCAACCTCTTTAACCATTTGTGCGCCCATATTCTCGAATTTATCTTTTAATTCTATCTCTTTTGCAACTGATACACCGTCCTTAGTAACTGTAGGTGCGCCAAAAGATTTATCAAGAACCACGTTACGTCCTTTTGGGCCTAAAGTAGTTTTTACTGCATTAGCTAGTATGTTAACACCTGCAACTAGTTTTTTTCTTGCGCTATCTCCGAATTTTACTTCTTTTGCTGTCATTGTATTTTCCTCTAGATAAATTAATTTATTATTGCTGTGATGTCGTCTTCTCTCATAACGAGTAGTTCTTCTCCATCTACGTTTACTTCTGTTCCTGAATATTTACCAAATAATATCATATCACCCACTTTAACATCGAGAGGTCGGACTTCACCGCTCTCAAGAATTTTTCCTTTACCTATAGCAAGAACTTCGCCTTTTATGGGTTTCTCTGTTGCTGAATCAGGAATCACGATACCGCCAGGAGATGTTTTCTCCTCTTCCATTCTTCTAACAATAACACGGTCGTGTAAAGGTCTTATATTCATAGTCTATCCTCTAGTTTCAGTTATTTGCGAGCCCCCAAATGCTCTAATAGCAGTAGTATATGGGTGTTTTTAGATATTTCAAGCCCAAACCAAGGCATTTCTAATCATCGCTTTTCTTATGTTCGACGTCAATTATAGTCTTTTTAGAGTCTCCTGACGAGTAGTTATAGCTGTTTTTGAATATGTACGAAATTATCAATCTTTGGATTGACCTAAAAAATAATAGTATACCAAGAGAATCAGTCAATATGCCTGGGAGAATGAGTAAAATTGCGCTAATCAGATTAAAAATACCTTTTTGAATCTCCTGATCAGGTCTTATGCCTTCAAGTATTTTTTTCTGTAAATTTCTTACGTTGTTAAATGCACCTATCTTGAGTAAATAAACACCAAAAAACGCGGTTGAGATTGTTAGCAATATTGTTAAAAAGGACCCGAATACAGCTCCAATTTCAATAAATAGGAAAATTTCAATTATTGGAAGAAAGATTATTGCCAATAGCATTTTATTGTTACTAAACATACTTTACTTTATCACTTTATAATGACGAGTGTGAAGCATCATAAACGTTTTATTATTAGGAAAATGTCATATAATTAGAGGATGATATATATGAGAAGTATTTTATATTTTTTTCTTTTACTGTTTCAAACTGTAAGCTATGCATCGTCCTCAATATCCACTGGGCAAAATGATTTTTTATCCCCAGATGATGCTTTCAAAGTGAGTTTCAGTTATCCATCAAACAACCAACTACTAGTAACTTGGGATATCGAAAAAGATTATTATCTCTATGTTGGTATGATTAATTTTTCTCTCATTAATAATGTTAACAAAAATAATATTCTCAAAGTAGAACTTCCTGAGGGAATGAAAAAAATCGATGAGTTTTTTGGTGAGGTTGATATTTATAAAGGAAAGGTTTCAGCAGATATTTTGTTCGAACATCCAATAGAATCCATCAAGCTCCAGGTTACTTATCAAGGATGTGCAGAAGCTGGTTTGTGTTACCCTCCAATAAAAAAAACATTTGATCTTAACTCTTCGGCGAACAATGAAGATTATTATTTAAAAACATCAACAAGTTCTGATCAAATAACTATAAGTAAACAACTTTATGATGAGTCAATCCTTGTAAATATTTTACTTTTTTTTATTGGAGGATTATTACTAGCTTTCACCCCATGTGTATTTCCGATGATACCCATATTGACAGGTCTAATAGTTGGACAAGGATCAAAGGTAAGCTCTAAACAAGCTTTTATGCTATCACTTACGTATGTAGTTTCTATGGCATTTGCATATTCGATGCTTGGAATAATCGTTGCTTTATCAGGAGCTAACATACAAGCAAGTCTTCAAAGTCCATTAGTGATCTATACTTTCGCAGCACTGTTCATCATTTTATCATTAGGAATGTTAGGGGCATTTTCAATTGAAATGCCTAGTAAAGTAAAAAATTTCCTTATTATAAAATCAAATGAAGCAAAAGCAGGTAATTACTTTGGTGTTGGAATTATGGGAATTCTTTCTGCCCTAATCGTAGGACCATGTGTAACTGCTCCATTAATTGGTGCACTCATATATATTGCCTCCTCAGGAGACATATTACTGGGAGGCCTTGCGCTTTTTGCTATGGGTATAGGAATGGGGACACCCCTTCTCGTTCTTGGGACCTCTGCATCTAAGTTGATGACAAAAATAGGTGTATATTTACCCCTGATAAACAAGTTGTTTGGAGTTTTGTTTTTGGTAGTTGCCGTTTGGCTACTTGAGAGAGTAACATCCATACAAATATCAGCATTATTATGGACATTGCTTGCGTTGGTGACTGTGTACATGCTATTGAACTCAAAAGACATCGCTATGAATATGCGATTGAGAACACTCACTTCTCTAGTTTTATCATTTTATATCATATTACAAATCGTAGGTATTAATATAAATAATCATTTCAATCCTAGTGTTAGTTTCATAGAAGTGAAGAAAAATATTCAATTTAAAACAGTTTTTGAATCTGAGAAGTTGTTCCAAGAGATAAAGAACTCAGAGAAGTATACTATGGTTGACTTATACGCAGATTGGTGCGTTGCTTGCAAAGAGTTAGAAAAATATACCTTTACTGATTCGAATGTCAGTGAGATACTCACAACTCTAAACCTAGTAAAATTTGATATAACCAAGACTAGTGAAGGGAGTAGTAAATTCTTAAAAGATTTTAAACTTTTCGGTCCACCGGTTATCATGTTCTTTGACAATAATGGCAACGAATTGAGACAATCGAGAATAGTTGGTTTTGTTGACTCAGAGCAATTTATTAAAAAATACAATCAGATCAATAAACGCCTTTCCAAGATAAATAACAATAAAAGCTTGTAAATTCTATTAAAATCGTTTAACTTCATCTAAATAGAATTACCATAGAAAAAAAGTGTCAAAAATATTGTTATTAAATGGTCCTAATCTAAACCTCTTAGGTACTCGCGAACCGGAGATTTACGGAACGACAACTTTAGATGAGATTGAAAAAAAATTGTCGTCGAGTGCAGCTGATGCAGGACATGAGTTTTCTTCCAAACAGACTAATGCTGAACATGAAATGATAGATCTTATTCAGAATGCGAAAATAAGTAATGTTGATGTGATAATAATAAATCCAGGTCCGTTGACACACACCAGTATAGCACTAAGAGATACGTTCTTAAGTACAGGGATACCTTTTGTTGAAGTGCATATTTCTAATATTTTTCAGAGAGAGGAATTTAGGAAGAGTTCATATCTCAGTGATATAAGTATTGGTTGTATTATTGGCTGTGGAATTGATGGATATGGTTTAGCCATGAGAAAAGTAAAAAATTATCTGAGAGACAAATAATGGATTTAAGAAAAATAAAAAAACTCATGGAGCTTCTTGAGGAATCTGGTATTTCTGAAATAGAGGTTAAAGAAGGAGAAGAGTCTATAAAACTAACTAAGCCTGGATCACATATACAGGTGCCACAACAAGTAATCTCAACCCCTTCAACTACTGCAGTGGAGGGTGTAAACAAAGAACAAGATATAGATAAGAAAGATGACGGTCAAAAAATAAAAGACGAGATAGATGGTGATGTGATAACCTCACCAATGGTTGGAACATTTTACCTTGCATCAAGTCCAGACGCCCCTCCATTTGCAAAGGTCGGTGATCGCATTGGTCCTGA
>CAJWIW010000010.1 GCA_913041865.1 uncultured Gammaproteobacteria bacterium | reverse complement strand
TCAAACAAAAGATAAATTAGTTTCATCTGAAATCAAAGGTTTAGTTGAATCATTAGTCAACAAGAAGCTCAATGAATTTTTAGAAGAACATCCAAAGGAACTTAAAGCTATCGTCTCAAAGGTATATCAAGCTGCAAAAGCTAGAGAAGAGGCTAGAAAAGCTAAAGAATTGATCCGTAGAAAGGATCCCTTGAGTATAGGAAATCTGCCAGGTAAGCTGGCTGATTGTCAAGAAAAAGACCCTTCAAAAAGTGAGTTATTTATCGTAGAGGGTGATTCGGCTGGTGGTTCAGCAAAACAAGCACGTGAGAGAAAAACTCAAGCAATACTACCTCTAAAAGGAAAAATTCTTAACACTCAACGAGCACAAGACCATAAAATTTTATCTTCAACTGAAATCGCAACACTCATAACGGCCTTAGGGTGTGGGTTTGGCGATGATTGTGTAGTAGATGATGATAATAATATAAAAAACCTAAGGTACCACAAAATTATAATTATGACAGACGCAGATGTAGACGGAGCACACATACGCACGTTGTTATTGACGCTCTTTCAGACAAAAATGAAGCCGCTAATTGACAAGGGACATGTATTCATTGCACAACCACCTCTATATAAAATTAAAAAAGGTAAAAGTGAGCGATATTGTGCAGACGAGATGGATCTCTACAGTTTCATTCACGACGATATCTCTTCCTCATATCAAGTATCTTACAATGACAAAATTCTAAACAACGATGAGTTACTACGACTGTTGAAATCACATGAGTCCATGACTGAGATACTTGGAAAGTTTCCCCCAAAGAGAGACCGCACATTTTTAAAGAATCTAGCATTCTTTGAGTCTCTCCCTCAAGATGATTTTAAAACCAAAACAAAACTTGAAAGTTGGTGTAAAAACTTTGAGAAATTTCTAGATATGAACACACCCGTTAACTTAGCCTTTTCTCTAAAACCAGTATATGAATCATCTACAGACCCGGTAATTGCTATAATAAAAAAACATAACGGTACAGTATCTGAGTTAGCACCCTTAACAAAACACTTCTTTGGAACAGAACACTATTCTGACCTTGTGAGTTTAGGCTTATCTAGTTATTCCAACAATACCTTTTCTATATCAAAAGCCGATGAGAACAAAGAAAATAATCTATCGTTATTCGCATGTTTAGATAAACTTATAGACATGTCAAAGTCTAGTTTTTCTTTACAAAGGTACAAAGGATTAGGTGAAATGAATCCCTCCCAACTGGAAGAGACGACCATGAATCCAAAATCTCGTAAACTTCTGCAGGTTTTGCCTCTAGAGGACGGTAACCAAGTTGTAGATGAGCTTATGGGCGATGACGTCGACATGCGAAAACAGTTTATTAGTAGTGAGTATAGCTCTGTAAAAAATTTAGATATATGATTATTGCGTCATGGAATGTGAATTCTATTAAAGTTAGATTACCAAACGTGCTTAAGTATCTTCAGGATTACAAGCCAGACGTGTTAGTACTTCAGGAGACAAAAGTTACTGATGATTGCTTTCCAAGTGATGCAATAGAGTCTTCTGGCTATCATTCAGTTTACTGTGGTCAAAAAACATATAACGGTGTAGCTGTAATTTCAAAAAAGAAGCCTTCTTCATTTGAGTTAAACCCTATACACATTGATAAAACAGAAATGAGGTCTATCCTTATAGTGTATGAAAACATTACCATTTTGAACGTATACGTGGTTAATGGCAAATCTATTGATTCTGATAAGTATCAATATAAACTTGACTGGCTTGATATGCTTTATGACTACTCATCTAACATCATATCGAAAACAGATAATTTTGTTATACTTGGTGATTTCAACATTGCTCCGACTGATGATGATGTCCCAGACCCTGAAGCATGTAAAGGCCAGATACTTTGTTCGCCTAATGAAAGGAATTCTCTAAAAAAACTTATGGACTTAGGTCTAATAGATATATTTAATAAATTTCAATTTCCAGAAAAAACTTATACTTGGTGGGATTACCGCGCTGGTTGTTTCCATAGAAACATAGGTTATAGGATAGATCTAATACTCTGTACAAAGACTATAGCTGATAAGTGTTCTGAGTACATCATTGACAAAGATACTAGACACAAATCATGGTGTCCAGAAGAACCTAGAACATCTGACCATGCACCTGTTCGCATTATCCTGTAAGTACATATAGCTTGTTTCTGATTACTTTGATATCATCAAAATTATAGATTATATGAAAAGCGTAATGTTCTATAATTCTAAAGGCGGATCTGGCAAATCTACTTTAGCGGTCAATCTAGCAGCTTATTATGCTCAGAGTGGATTAACTGTACACCTTGTAGACCTAGACCCACAAGAATCTAGCATGCAATGGATTAAAGCAAGACCGTTGTCTAAGCCTAAAATATCTGGCACGAAAAAATTTAATAAAATTCAAAAGAAAAATAAAGACTCAGTGATAATCTATGATCTACCCGCATCTCTCTATGGCTCTAGACTAGAAAATTACATAAAGAAAGCAGATGTTATAATTGTTCCAGTTATGCCATCACCCATTGATATGAGGGCTGCCAAAGATTTCATTTCCTCTCTAAGGTCCATGGGTCCTATCGTAAGAAAAAGAGTCAAAATTGGTCTTGTAGCCAACCGATGCAGAGCGAACACGAACATATTTTTAGAACTAGATGATTATCTTGTTAAGGAGAGAGGAATTAAATATGTCACTGCTTTCAGAGATAACACTAATTATATAAAATCGGCACAGTCTGGTTTGGGGATCTTTGAAATGGGTGAATCCTTAACAGCGCAAGACCGTGAAGAATGGAAACCTCTTATCAAGTGGATCAATTCAAAGTGACTTCTTTATACCTTCTATAATATTTTCGTATTTTATTTGACCTGGAAAGAATTTCCTCATTTTAGATATATCAAGTATTCTGGATTCTTTTAAAAAACTTAATCTTTTTTCTGAAAAACATTCATTTGCTTCACCCATGCTTATTTCTGGCGGCATTTTTAAGCCAACAATTTTACATATTTCTTTGTAAAAATATGTCACTGTAATCGGAGAGCCGTCACTCACATTGAAAATCTCATTCTCAATATTGGATGTGAGACATAACCAAGATATTCGCGCTAAATCTTCAACATGAATAAGATTTGTTTTTTTTGATTCACTCTCACGTAATATTGGTTCTTGTTTTCTAATTCTATCTATTGGAAGTCTGCCAGGCCCGTATATACCAGGGACACGCAAGATAATGTAAGCATTAGACGAAACAGAAGAGTATTCTTGAATCATATTCTCAGCTGCCAATCTTCTATTTGCCCTTTCTGTAATAGGTTGTAGTTTGCTGGTTTCATCAACTAGACCACCGTTATAGTCGCCATAGACGCCACTCGTGCTGATGTAAGTTATCTTGTGAATCTTTCTTTTGCTCAATTTCTCTAGAAAATTCCCTAATCTTATATCGCCATCTCTGTCTTGCCTTGGTGGTGCCATGTAAATTATCGAACTACTATCTGTAACTTCATCTAGATGACAAGAATTATCATCAAAGTCTTTGTGGATATATTGAGTATATTTGCTATTCTTTTCTGTTCTTGAGTATTCCGTTATAGATTGATGTTCAAACTGTCCTGCTAATTTGATTATATAATTACTCAGGTAACCGCTACCCGCTAAGATGATTTTTAATTTATCAATAGTCATTAGTTATTTTGAATAATATTCAATATTTCTTTTTGGTATTCCGATGATTTCAATGTAAAAACTTTGTTAAAGATTTTTATTTCGTCGCACATAAATCTATCATTTGGTACTATTAAGAAAGTCTCATTTCTTTTTATTATCTCATGATAATGATTACATAGTGACTTCAGCGCATCCTGGCTCATACAAATAATCACATTCCTCGCGCTAGCTACAAAATCCTCCGAATTGATTATATCTTTTTGGATCTCCCTTTCGTAAACTATAATTTCTCTTACAATATTTTTTTCTTTAAGTGACTCTTTAATAATGCTTAGTCCACCATTTCCCTTTAGAATGACTATTTTCTTGCCACTCATGATGTCAAGCTTACACTCCTTTATCAGGTGCTTGCTTGAGTAATTGTCTCTAGGGTATTTGCATTTCACATTAATTGATGTTTCTACAGATTTCGCAGTAAAGACTCCTACAGCATAATACTCTTTGTCTTTACTAAATGAGTCTTTAAAATCTTTCAACTGATTAGTTGCATTTTTACTCTGAAAAATACACACATCACTCTGTCTAATGTGATCTAATGATTCTATTGATATCCTAATATGATTTATTTCAATTAATGGTTTCAGAATAAACTTATGTCCTAGTCTTGAAACACTGTCTTGCATTGATTCTAATCCATCAAAATTCGATGTACAAATAATATTGATCATGACTCCAATAATTTTTTAGCACCTTGTTGAATAAAAATCTTGCCAAAAATTCTGCCTGCTTTCATTGAGTCCTTGATTTTACATTCATACTTCGATTTTATGAATGAGCAACCTTTGATATCAGAAACGTACCCAGTTAGAGTGAACTTATCTTTATCTACCCCACTTATAACACCTATTGGCGAATTACAATCACCAGAAATAGTCCTCACAAATTCTCTCTCTTGAGTTACACACACATTAAGCTCATGATTTGCTAAATTAGAGACTATTTTTTTTACTCCTTTATTTTTTTTCAGGAACTCTATGCACAACACACCTTGGCCAGCTGACGGGACAAAACTATCTTGTGGAATGTACTCTGTGATCTTTTCACTTAAATTAAGTCTATGTAAACCTGCTGCTGCCAAAATAAGCGCATCACATTTTTCTTCTTCTAGTTTCTTTAGCCTTGTGCCAATATTGCCTCTGATTTCTACTATCTCAAAGTCAGGTGAGATCGCCCGTAATAAAGCCATTCTTCTGGGACTAGATGTCCCAACTTTGGCGTTTTTCGGCAAGTTGTGCAAGTTATGATATTTCTTCGAAATCATTATATCTTGAGGACATTCACGTTCTAAAACTGGCATGATGTCAAATCTTGAATCTAGCTCTGCTGGCACATCTTTCATCGAGTGTACGGCTATATCTGCCTTATTATTAAGCAAACTATGCTCAAGTTCCTTTATAAATAATCCTTTTCCGCCGTTTGATTTAAAATTATCTACGCTAACTGTATCGCCTGAAGTTGTGGTTGGTATTAATTTAAATTTATAATCACTCGTCTTATCCCTGAGCATATCTATTACTTTGTTACACTGTGCAAGTGCCAAGGGGCTTTTTCTTGTCGCAATCCTGATAGTATCTTGCATATTTGTTATTTCCTGAATTGATGTATAGTATACTTGTTATTAAATAATATATCATTGAGATAAAAAATAGCTATGAAAAATAAAACTTGGTCAGGAAGGTTTAAAAAACAGATTAACGAGGATGTATTAGATTTTAGCCAAAGTTTGACTATAGATATTGTTCTTTATGAAGCAGATATTTCGGTAACAGAAGCTCATGTTGAAATGCTGAGTAAATGTGGCCATATTACTCAAAAAGAACTAAAAAAAATAAAAGTTGGTCTCAAAAAATTGCGGCAGCTTGCTGACAATGGTGAGTTACCATGGACAGTCGAGCTAGAAGATGTCCATATGAATATTGAGAGTGCTCTTGTCGACTTGATAGGAGAATTAGGAAAAAAAATACACCTCGGAAGATCGCGTAACGATTTGATAGCTACAGATATTAAAATTTATCTGAGACAATTGCTTGACACAACGATAGATGAAATAAGAGAGCTTCGTAAAACGCTAGCTACCTTAGCTGTTAAATACCATGCGAGTATTTTTCCCGGATATACTCATTTACAAATAGCCCAACCAGTTACATTTGGACATCATTTGCTTGCATGGCATGAAATGATATCAAGAGATGAAAAGAGATTGCATAACGTAAGATCAATGATTAATACTTTGCCTCTTGGGTCTGCCGCACTATCTGGCTCTTCCTTAAAACTTGATAGGGCAATGGTAGCAAAAAAACTTGGTTTTGATAAAGTCACGAAGAATTCGATGGATGCTGTCAGTGATAGAGACTATGTAGTTGATTACGCATACTCTAATACAATGATAATGATGCATTTGTCGAGAATCTCTGAAGAACTTATTCTGTGGATGAACCCACAATTCAAACTAATAGAAATTGATGAGGGGTTTTGCACTGGCTCGTCCATCATGCCTCAAAAAAAGAATCCTGATGTACCAGAGCTTGTTAGAGGAAAGTCTGGATCCGTTTACGGGAATTTGATGAGTTTGCTTGTCTTATTGAAAGGGCTACCAATGACATATAATCGCGACCTGCAAGAGGATAAGAATATTATCTTTGAGTCTATTGACACAACGATCTCCTCAATTAGTATTATTAATAAACTCATAAAGACGCTTAAGTTGAATGAAAAAAATGCATACAGCTTAGCTGATTCATCATTTTCTACGGCTACGGATTTAGCTGAATATTTGTCATCCAAAGGGGTTGCATTTAGAGACTCTCACCATATAGTCGGTGCGATCGTTAAATATTGTGAAAAAAACAATGTGTCTATGGACGAACTTTCAATAGAAGAATTTACCAAATATTCTAAGTTAATCGAAAAAGATGTTTATAATTATATCTCGGTAGAACATTCAGTCAGCTCAAGAAAGAACATCGGATCAACCTCCCCAAAGAATGTCTTGAAGAATGCTAAGTTAGTATTAACATCACTTCAAAAAAAGAACGCTAAAAAATAATGAGATCGTTATTTATATTACTCGTATTCTCTATTCTTTCCACACAAGGATTTACATCTCAACCGACAACTAAAGAATTCTTGGAAAACATTAATTCTTCTAAATTTGATTCTTACCTCTATGGTCTAGAAGCTGGCTTAGATTGGGCAAATGAACTTACATACAGAGAGCACAAAATGGAAATTTTCTGTAAACCAAACGATTTAGAAGTCTCTGCATCGCTACTAAAAGACTTTATCAAAAAAGAGATAGCCGATAATGCAGCGTTTTATAAAAAATACGAGAATGAGCAGCTTATAGGCTTAGCATTTCGCAATTCATATATAAGCAATTTTTCCTGTCAGCAGTAAATATAGATAGATAGATAATTTTTTTTCTTTATAATATTATTGTTAATTATTAAAAAATAAGGAGAATTGTTATGGCAGATCATCCAGTGCCACAAGGTGATGATATAATATTACCAGATGGGACAGTAGTAGGAACTTGGAATGGAGATGATGTTAGAGATCTTCAAAAAGAAGTTCAACGTATAATGAAGGAACAAAAAGAAGGCGGCGCAGATCGAAATAATCTTTTGATCAGATTCGGTATTCCGCACATGGATCAGACACCTGATCATCTCAAAACATTTATTGCTTATGCACTATGGGGTGTAGATAAAAAAGGAATGTGTTTGACACACCGTAGAGCTGACCACTTCGAATCCGTAGAAAAAATCAATGAAAAATACGGTAGTGAAACTGCGATAGCTGCAGCCAATAGATACAAAGAACCTAAATAAATAATATAATGAGTCTAGTTAATCTAGACTCTATATTAATTTACTAATCCAATCAGTCATTTCAGCAGTGACTTCTTTAGTGATTGTGTGCCCAAAGTCACCTTCATGCTTGTGTATATTTGTGCATTTGGTCTCGAGAAATTGTATTGTTTTTTCGTAACTATCAAAAGAAATTACATTGTCGTTTGTGCCATGTGCTATAAATATTTTTGCATCCTCAGCTCTTTTCATGCGGTAGTTCTCTGCGTTTGGCATATACCCAGATAGAGCTATACAAGCTTTGATTTTTGCACTATTTTCTAGTTGATAGCTTAGTGAGAGTGCAGCTCCTTGAGAAAATCCGCCCACAATTATTGCACCATCATAGCCACATACATCAATTAGTGCGTCTACTAGTTTATGAGCTTCTCTTAGTCCTTCGTAGTCCTCTATAACTAAACCATCAGTTTTTACTTTTGGCAAAGGATACCAAGACCTTTTGCCATCTCTCTCTGGCGCATTAGGTATAACAATAAATAGGCGATCATCTAATAGCAGATTTAACATTTTCATTGCTGGTTCAAATGACCAATTATTAGCACCATAACCATGGAACCAAAAAAGAACTGCAGATGCTGTGTCTTTATCACCAATTGTTATAACATTTTGATCATTTAATTGTTTCATTGCTAGCAGACGATAATTTTTAAGCTTATAATGTAACATATGTATTCAAAGGTGACTCATTTTTTTAGAAAACTTGCTCTTATTTGCTCCGTTATATTATTTTCTGTCGCATTATCTGCATGCGGTAATAAGGGCCCATTGACAGTGCCTGACACGCTATCTAAAAAAATTACGGTAAACGCTTTATTTAATAATAATAGAAATGACGCTTAAATATGTAAACGAGACTCTCAATTTCGATAATATTGATATTAAAGAATTAGGTCAGACAATACAAACCCCATATTATCTTTACTCTGAAAATATAATTGCTAGGAACATTGATGAATACATAAGTGAGTTAAAGAACACAGACACTTTAATATGTTATTCAGTTAAAGCTAATTCTAATCTATCTATCTTATCTTTGTTTGCAAAAAAAAATTTGGGATTTGATATTGTTTCTGGCGGAGAGCTTCAAAGAGTAGTGAGAGCAGGAGGCGATACATCCAAAGTTGTTTTCTCTGGAGTAGGTAAGACTAACGAGGAAATAGAATTAGCAATAAAAAGCAAAATTTACTGTTTCAACGTAGAATCACAAAGTGAGCTTCATAGAATAGATTCTATAGCATCCTCTCTGAATGTTCAGGCAAATATCTCCCTGAGGGTTAATCCTGAAATTGATGCAAAAACTCATCCTTATATCACAACTGGATTATCTGAAAATAAATTTGGTATTAGTCAAGATGATGTTCTTAGTACATTTAAAACGATAAGTGATTATAAGTCACTTAATATTTGTGGCATCGATTATCACATAGGTTCTCAAATAACTGATATAAAGCCTTTTACTGACTCGGCTAAAAAAGTCTTGTCCCTTGTCAATGAGCTTAAAAAAATCAAAATTAACCTAACTCATGTCGACTTAGGAGGTGGACTGGGGATTAGCTATAACAACGAATCCCCCGCTAAAAGAGGAGATTATGTCCGTTCTTTGATTGAAGTATTCAAAGGCACGAATCTCAAACTTATATTTGAGCCTGGAAGGTCTATCGTTGGTGATGCTGGCATTTTAGTTACAAAAGTCATTGAGAAAAAAAATAATCCTAATGGTAAAAATTTTATTATTGTAGACGCTGGTATGAATGATCTTATTAGACCACCATTATATGGCGCTTATCACAAAATATCTTCAGTAAAAGAAAACACTGCTCCTGTGGCACTATTTGATGTAGTAGGACCAGTCTGTGAGACTGCTGATTTTTTCGGAAAAGATCGTTATATCACAGCAGATATTGGAGATCTTGTTGTAATTCAGGATACAGGTGCTTATGGTTTTGTTTTATCATCTAATTACAATTCTAGACCCAGGATAGCTGAATATTTGATTTCTAATAGTAATGTTACTTGCATTCGCGGCAAAGAGACATTTTCAGATATTCTTGGTGACGAAGAAAGATATCTTGAGTAGAAATATGGCAATAACATTTACTAAAATGAATAGTCAGGGTAATGAGTTCATCCTTATTGACCTTGCTAAAGAGAAATGTGAATTATCAGAGACTGTTGTTTCTAAAATTATCAAGAACATAAGTACAGATTTTGATCAATTACTTCTGATTGATTACGAAGAAAACTCTAGAACTATTCTTTGCCAAATTTTTAATAATGATAGCTCGAGAGCATACCAATGTGGGAACGGTTTGCGTGCAATAATGCTATATCTTAATTCAGAGTATAATTATCCTAAAATTTCGGTAGACATAGCAAACATAAAATATTCGGTGACAATAGATGACAAAAAAGTAATAACAGCATCTATGGGTTCACCACGCGCTTTTAAATTTATAGATAACAATGTTTGTTACTCAGATTCTTTTGAAAAACAAAATGTCCATATCAATCTTATCAATCATCCAATAAATTTTTATTTGATCGATCTTGGAAACAAACACTGCGTTATTGTTGACGAATGTACTACAAACGAAAAAAATATTATTACAGACTATTTTGATAATTATCACAAAAATCTTCTTAATATTGAATTTCTTGATAAACCTAGTGATATTTTTAATCTAGAGAGTGAAAAACTTTCTGTAACAGTGTACGAGGCTGGTGCCGGTTGGACACAATCATGTGGGAGCGGTGCGACTGCTGTTGCTTCATTATTTTATGAAGTTCATGGAGAACTGGTAGCTGATAAACCAATCTCTATTAAACAGCGTGGTGGAGAGCTAATCGTTAAAAAAAAGGGCAAAGGTCTTCTACTTTCAGGTCCTAGCACTATTGAGTATGAGGCCACGATCAATGTCTAGTGATATTAAGGTACTCATAAAAAAATTTCATGACTATATTAAGTTTGAAAAACAATATAGTAAACTTACTATAAAGAACTATTCAATCGATTTGGCACAGTTTCAAAATAATTTCAAGACCGATGAAATATCTGCAATTACAACAGCTAGTTTACAAGACTATATATCGTCACTTAATAAGTTAGGCTTAAATCCATCAACTATTGCAAGAAAAAAATCCACTATCTCCTCATTATTTAACTTCTTATGTAAGAAAAAACTAATTGATAAAAATCCATGTAAGAAGCTTCTATCACCTAAACGTCAGTCTAAGATTCCTACGGTCATGTCAATTTCGGACATAAATACACTTTGTGACATCAAAGAGGACACACTTCAGGCCGTTAGAGATAAGGCAATTATCGAATTAATGTACAGCTCAGCATTAAGATTAAGTGAAACTACATCACTAAACTTATCTTCGATAGATCTAAAGAGTAAATTATTGATAGTAGAGGGTAAAGGACAGAAAGCTAGGTATCTTCCCGTTGGAGAATGTGCTTTATCAGCGGTCATGAAATGGATTAAAATCAGGGATCAAATAGTTTCCAAAAACGAGCCCGCTCTTTTTTTAAATAAATATGGAAAACGCATATCTAACAGATCAATTCAACAAAGACTCATTTTCTGGTGCAAAAAAAAATCACTAAATTATGTAATCAATCCACACGTACTTAGGCATTCTTGCGCAACACATCTTTTAGAGTCATCAGGTGATATAAGGGCAGTTCAAGAGTTCCTTGGTCACCAAGACATCAGTACCACTCAAATATACACAAGTGTTAATTTTGATTACATTAAAAAAGTTTATAATAAAACTCATCCGAGAGCTAAATCATCATATTAAGAGACAAACTTCTTAATCTATTAAATTAATATCATATAAGATATAATTTAAGTATGATTAAGCCATTAGAAATAAGGTACATAAAAAAAAATAACATTTTGTCACTATCATTTGAGGATGGGCTAAAGGAAAATCTGACAATAGAATACTTAAGATGTTTCTCTCCATCTGCTGAAGTTAAGGGACATGGGCCTGGACAAGAAGTGCTTCAAAAAGGCAAAGAGCATGTAATGTTAGATAAGATTGAGCCTGTCGGCAACTATGCTGTCAAATTGATTTTTGATGATGGGCATAATACCGGCCTTTACACGTGGGAATATCTTCATGAATTATGCGAAAACTATCAAATGTACTGGCACGATTACTTAGAAAAACTTAAAGATTCTGGATATACAAGAAAGAAGCCATGATAGAAAAAAAACAGATTATTACTGAAAGAGCACCCCAAGCTATTGGCGCTTATTCTCAAGCAATAAAATGTAGTAATTTGATTTTCATTTCTGGACAAATTCCGCTTGTACCAGAAACTATGAAATTAATATCTCAAGACTTTGAGTTACAGGTGAATCAAGTACTGATAAATCTTATGTCTATTGCGAATGAGGCTGGCTGTGATTCAACTAATTTTGTAAAGATAACTGTATATTTAAAAAGCCTAGAAAATTTTTCTTCCGTTAATAAAGCAATGGAGAGTGTTTTCGTAAAGCCGTATCCAGCTAGGGCTGCAGTCGAGGTGAGCAAATTACCATTAGATGTAGAAGTAGAAATGGATGCGATTTTGGTAGATGGTTCATGATAGATGCCAAAACAAACACAGTTAGAGGATAATTCACTAGAGACATTGCCCGGTGTTGGCGAAGCTACTAAACTAAAACTTAACAATATTGGCATTAAGAGAATCACTGATCTGATACTATACCTTCCTCATCAGTTAATTGATAAAACTCATATTTCAGATATACATAATAGTAACCACGACGATAAATGTCTTTTCATTGGTATTATCGAAAAAATCTTTTTTACTAGAGGCTTTAAAAAAAATCTAATAATATCAGTCGTAGTCCAAAGTGAAACTTTGCAAATAAGATTTATCCATAAAACAATAATTTATAGACATTTAAAAGTAGGAGACAGAATAAGAATCTTTGGAATAATGAGCTCAAAATCAACCAAAAAAGTTATGATACACCCTGAGATCGAACTCATAGAAGATGAGATAAACCTAGAGAAGATTGTTCCATACTATAATACACGCCGTCAAATATCTCAGAATAAAATAAGAAAACTAATTAGGTTTGTCCTAGATTATCTCCACGTTAAAAATTCTGAGGATATATTTGATCAAAGTATACTCGAGACATTAGGCATACCTAATCATCTGGACGCACTTGAAAACTGTCATTTTCCCTCTGCAAGCACTTATAGTACCGCTGTGAGCGAATTTGAAAAATCGAGGAGGAGATTTATTCTAGAGGAAATCATTTCAAAAAATATAAGAATGGATGAAATTAAAAATAAAATCAAAAGAAAACAGTCTTATAAATTTGAGTTTGATATAAATAAAATAACAAGTTTCATAAATTCTCTTTCTTTCAAACTAACTAAATCTCAATATAAAGCCATTGATCTTATTTGTAACAATTTTATTGAGGGCCAGGCTTCAACGAGATTAATTCAAGGAGACGTAGGGTGTGGTAAGACTATCGTAAGTGCTGTCAGTGCATATGCAACATACATGTCAGGTTTTCAGACTAGCTTTCTAGCTCCTACTGAACTACTTGTAGATCAACACTATAATTATTTTAAAAATCTATTTAAGCAAACAGATATAGAAGTATCATATTTAAAAAACAGCATGCCAACACAATTCAAGAATGAAACGCTTAAAAGTTTAAAAAATGGGTCTATAGATATTATTATCGGTACACATTCACTTCTCAATCCATCGGTTTCTTTTAAACACTTAGGCCTTTGCATAATTGATGAACAACATAAATTTGGTATTAATCAACGATCATCCTTTATCGATAATAGAGATTCATCTAGTAAGTCACCACATTTAATCTATATGTCTGCTACACCTATACCAAGATCACTAGCATTAGTTTTATATCAAGGTCTCGACTACACCACTATCAAAGATATGCCAAAAGGTAGGAAAAATATTATTACTGAGCGCGTGGACTTAGACAATCGTAGTGATATGTATTCTAAGATTAAACATCGTCTTAATGTTGGTGAGCAAGTTTTTTGGGTCTGTCCCTCTATTAATATGAGCGAATCCTCTGAGTTAGAGTCTGTCTATAGCACTTACGACGACATATCCAGAATCTTCGATAACTACAATATAGCAATTCTCCATGGTCAATTAGATGATAAAACGCAGGTTGATACTATTAAAAAGTTTAGGAATGGTAAGATAGATATTTTGGTGTGCACTACTGTGATTGAGGTTGGTGTAGATATACCAAATGCAACATGTATTGTCGTAGAGGACTCTAATAGGTTTGGTCTATCGCAATTACATCAATTAAGAGGGAGGGTTGGAAGATCCTCGCACCAAGGTTTTTGTTATTTAGCATACAAGACTATTCTCAATGAAGATGCCGACAGGAGGTTAGACTCGCTAGTATCACACAACGATGGTTTCAAGATTGCAGAAGAGGATTTGGTGATCAGAGGTTCTGGTGACTATTTTGGTAGTAGGCAGTCTGGCCATCTAAATAATTTTAAATTAGCGACTTTACAAGATTTTATAACAAACGTTGATATAATAAAAAACCTGCAGAGTAATATATCTAATTTATCGGATATTACTAGAGATAAGTTGTTAAGACGTTGGCATAATGATGAGGAAGAGAATCTAAAACTGTAATATGAAATATATCTATTTAGAGAATTGGAAAAGAGAAAAAAAATTGGGATCACTAAACTATTCTACGAAGCTTGCAGTTATTGATAATGAGTCCTTGACGAAAAGACTTAGTAAAGAAAAAAATAGTAACTTTAGAGTCATCGTTCGAGAGCAATATCTTGATCACTCAAAAAATATAAACCACACTCGTAGTCTTCTATACGTTCAAGGCATTGGTGTCTATAGGAGTGTTAAGCTAGAAGCTAAAAATTTTAAAAATGTCTATGCTAAAACATTTTTGCCTGCTAAAACTCTAAAGGGTAAAGAGAGATACATAAGAATATTAGGATCAAAATCGCTTGGCTCACACTTTTTGACTACAAAAAGGTTCAGGAAGAAAGATGTCTTTTATACTGTTGGTGATGAAATGATTCATAGGTTAATTATTTATAGAAATAAGTCTGGTGCTATTTACGTTGATGAGATATTTCCAAAAGACTTTACGAACGAGAGCATTAATTTATTTCAAGCTAGGAGAAAAAGAAGATAAGTCCTCAAAAGAAGGGGTATCCTTAAAGTTTGCGAGTGAGTCTCCAATTAGCACTGATTTGAGTCCTGCATGATATGCAGATTTAATATTATCTATCGTATCTTCGATAAGTAAAGTTTTTTTGTAATCAATCCCTAGTCTGTTTCTTAGTATAAACCAAAATGCTATTTCTTCTTTTACATGTTTCAATTCATGAGAACAGATGACCATTTTAAAATACTTGGTTAGTGGGAACTTTTTCATTTTAATTCTTAGTGTTTTAATGTGTGCATTTGTAACGAGGAATAAATTCTTGTTCTGGTAATTATTTTCCAAAAAAGCTAAAGCACCTTCTTTGAGTTGTATCCTATCCAACATATCTTTAGAAAGTTTTTCCTGTTCTATGTCAATACCAAGCATATTAGACCAATAATCAAGATCATACCAATCTTTACTACCTTTTTTATAATTAAAAAGTGTGTGTGTTATCTTGATAGCTTGGTCCTCACTCAATGATTTTAACTTTGCATACTTCGAGGGAATATGTTTTTGCCAGAAGTAATTATCATAAGCTGTATCAAGCAACACACCATCCATATCTATTAGTATATTTTCCAGTCCTTTCAAATGCATCATATATACTGTATCATCATTTATAAAATTAGACATCTAATACCAATGCCAAAAATAAAAAATAGGAAAATAATATCACGGACTGACCTTTTTAGGATTGATAAGTTGAATATTAAATTTGATAATAATCAAGTCCGAGATTATGAAGTTATTTGTGGTACTGGTCATGGAGCAGTTATGGTAATTCCGATTATAAATGATGAGATTATCTTTATAAGAGAGTATGCTGCTGCTATTGATGATTATTCATTGACTTTGCCTAAAGGTAAAATTGATGAAGGTGAGAGTGTTATCGAGGCCGCAAATAGAGAGATGCAAGAGGAGATCGGTTATAAATCGGATGATATTAAATTTTTATATTTATTAGACTTGGCACCTGGTTACGTAAATCATAAAACAAATATTGTAGTTGCTAGATCGCTATCAGAATCAAAGCTTGATGGTGATGAGCCAGAGCCATTAGAACTTGTCAGGTGTAAGATAAACGATCTCAGTGGCTTTTTATCAAAAGAAAAAAACATAGACTCAAGAGTCCTATCATCAATCTATATACTTAAGGAATTTTCAGATGACCTTTGATAGTTCTTTTTTTCTGGATAACATAGAACGTATCAAGAAAATATGCATAATGGCAGGCTCTACTCAAATGAAGCTCCAGAATAAAGTTATGCAAATACAATCAAAAACTGATAATACACCATTAACTGAGGCAGATGTGATGTCACATGAAATAATTGTTCATGGATTAAAAGAACTTGATGCATCTGTGCCGATAGTATCAGAAGAGGGATTTGAAGAGGATGTGACTTTCAACAATTTTTGGATTGTCGACCCACTAGATGGTACAAGAAATTACATTAATAAAGGACAAAATTATTGTGTGAATATTGCATTTATTAGCGACAATTTTCCAATCTTTGGGGCAATTTTTATCCCCTCTAAGAATGAGTTCTTCTATGGGGTTTCTGGTCTAGGAGCTCATCATATATACAATAATAAGTCTCAAAGATTAAACGTAAAAGATTCAGATACCAAAACAGTCTTTACCAGTTCAGCCATGAATAAAAAAAAATTAGACCTCCTAAGTGATCTTATATCTAATGTTAAAATTGAAAAAATGTCTAGTGCAATCAAATTTGGTTACATAGCACAAGGTTTAGGTAATTTTTATCCAAGATTTGGACCGACATATGAGTGGGATACTGCTGCAGGTCAATGTATTCTTGAGGAATCGGGTGGAAAAGTTGTAGATAGTAGTTTATCTAGATTGTCCTACAATAAAAATAGTCAATATCTTAATAAAGAATTTTTTGCCTTCTCAGGTGACTCATCTTTTTGGAAGGGAGTTATTATTCATCTACTTCAGGTTTCTTAATTGAATCCTCATAAGCTTGCTTATTTATCCTTTTAAGGATTTTATATTTACCAAATTTCCCCCTATTCCATGTGGTAAGCTTTGATTCATATGATTTAAGTTTTTTTCTTAATTTAACCGTCATCTTTTATATTTCATTTGTGTTATTATAATGAAAAATTATTGTTATGATAAGAAAATTACTAGAAAATATATCACCAAAAAAATTTTACTCATTCTCGAGTACTATTATACCTTGGACATTAGTACTTTCGATAGGACTGATAAGTTTTGGTCTTTACCACGGTTTATTTATAGCGCCAGCGGATTATCAACAAGGTGACGCATTTAGAATCATTTACGTTCACGTACCAAGTGCATGGTTATCATTATTTGCTTATTCTGTTCTTTTTTTCTCTGCAATTATTTCTCTAATATGGAGGATAAAAATCTTTGAAATAATAGCAATTTCGTCTGCTAAAATTGGAGCTCTTTTTACATTCCTTGCTCTCGTCACTGGTGCAGTTTGGGGCAAGCCCATGTGGGGTACTTGGTGGGTCTGGGATGCTAGACTTACCTCCGAATTGATCCTATTTTTTATCTACATATCAATAATATTCCTTTATAACTCTTTCGATGACTACAGAAAAGGAGCGAAGGCAGCAAATATTCTTGCAATCATAGGTTTTGTAAATATCCCTATTATTCACTTTTCAGTAGAGTGGTGGAATACTCTTCATCAGGGCCCATCTGTTATGAAATTTAGTTCGCCATCTATAGCGTATGAAATGTTATATCCACTGGTATTTACTAGTCTTGGTTTTACATTTTACTTCATAACCGCACTGCTATTATCTGCTAGGAACACACTGATCAAACGAGAGCACAAGAGCTCTTGGGTTCAATCAATCTAGGCTTAACCTCAACGATTTTAGACATGCTGTTGGAGTAATAAGAAGAAACAAAAGAAATAAAATACTTAAGAAAATCAGTTCTGATAAAGAACTCATCTGCAAGAAGGAGTTATTTACGGCACTTGTACCAAATATCAAAATCGGAACATATAAAGGTAGAACTATTATAGCTAATAGTATTTTTCCTCTCTTTAGCGTAAGTGTTAGTGCTGCTGCTACTGAACCCAATAAGCTCATTGTTGGTGTTCCAATTACTAAACTCAAAAATAGAATAAGCGTGGTTTGATAGTCTATGCCTAATAATAGCGAGATCAATGGAGACACAACAACAACAGGCAGTGTAGTTAATAACCAATGGCTAAATACTTTAGCGACAATGACTGATTCATGAAAAGTATTTGATGAAATAAAATAGTCAAGGGTTCCATCTTCATAATCCTCTTTAAAAATCGATTCCAAATTGAGTACCGATACAAGTAAGCAGGAAAGCCAGATCATCAATGGTATGAGCTCAAGTATTAAATTTTTCGAAATATAGCTAATTGAAATATTAAAAAACAAAATGATAATTAGTAAATACATAATAGGCATTAAAGCCTCATAGCCTGACCTACTAGCTATCTTAATTTCTTTTATGAAAATTTTACTGAATTCTTCCATCTTTTAAGAGAAAATTATGGACTTCTAGATGATCATGCGTGAAAGCACTATGACTAGTGATAATGATTGTTTTATCACGTCCAATTGCATCTACAAATGTTTTATTTAAAATTACTTTTGTTTCATCATCGAGTGCACTAAATGGTTCATCTAATATCCATATATCACTATCTAAGAGCAAGGTCCTCATAAGCGAGACCCTTTTCTGCTGACCATGAGAAAGATGTTTGACTAGAGTATCCCTGTGCTTTGACATCTTGTATACCTCCAAAGCTTCAGCTAGCTTGTTTTTTTTATCTCCATTATTATTCTGCAAGTCCAGCATTAGATTTTCACTAACCGTCAAGTTTGTTTTTAATCCATATTTATGGCCAACATAAACATTATTATTTGAATAATTCACAACTTCGCCACTTTCTATTTCAGATATTCCTGTTATTACTTTCAAAAATGATGTTTTACCAGATCCATTTGCCCCGTGAATGTTTAGAAATGATTTTGCGTGTATGTCAAGTGAGATATTATCAAGAATATTCCTATCATTACGTTGCAAAGTAAGATTTATTATTTTCATCAATACATTCATTTTCAATCTATTTCTTTATGACGAATTATTATGCCATCTTGATCTGAGTATGCATAATGTCCCTCTTTGAATATAACGTTTGCGAACTTCAGATCTTTGCCAAATTTACCAACGTTTTTTTTCTCACTTTTTAATGGCATGGTATCAAGTGCTTTAATGCCAATATCTATAGTCGATATTATTTCAGAGTCTCTTATGCAACCATAAATAATAAAGCCTGACCATCCGTTTTCAGAGGCTTTCTTTGCTAAATTATCGCCAAGTAACGCGCATTTTTTTGAACCATCACCATCAATTATCATTATGTCGCCGTTTACTTTTTCATCAATGAGTTTTTTGACATATGAGTTATCTTCTATTGCGGTAACTGTTCTTATTTTTCCTTGAAACTTTGCTTTTCCTCCATAAGATTTAAAAATACTCTCACATATTTGAATGTCTTTATATTGATCACAAATATCTGCTGTGAAGAAATCGCTCATATCTTTATTTCTCTCTTTAGTTTACTAAGTATTATTAAAGCAGGAATCGCTATTAATGAACAGAAAACAAAGTATAATTCCCAGTCCAAATATTCTACAAGATACCCTGAGA
>CAJWIW010000009.1 GCA_913041865.1 uncultured Gammaproteobacteria bacterium | reverse complement strand
TCTTTTACGATCTATTTTATGTATATTAATTGACCCAATCACTTTATTTATCTCTTTTAATTTAATAAAGTAAACATGACAATTAATGCCATCACTATCATGTATCAACTTTTTTAGATATCTAGATGTTTCCTTGATATTTTTGTGACAATCGTATTCAAAATGCTCATATAACATCTCGTTTTTTGAATACTCCCACATATCATGAAGATATTTTTCATCAAGATGAATTAATGATATTACGTTATTCTCTACTTCTTTAAATTCTCTCATTTTATTTGTTATAATAAATTCTCTAGCATTTTTAAAGCTTTCCAAAATCCCTCGCCATCATTTTTATGTCCTTGCCATATTTCAGGAATAAATGATGCGTTTTTTGAATATTTCTTAATTATTGGAAGAATTCTATTAAATGAAACTTCGCCATTACCAATTTGAAGCCCCTCACCATCTACTCCTACTGCATCCGCAATATGATAATGATAAGCATATTTTGAGAGATCTTTCGTGTATTTGACATGATCCCAACCAAAATGATTACATGCCATATAAGAATGGGAGATATCATGACAAATTCCAGTTCGTGATTTATTACAGAATTTAATAATCTCATCAACTTGCATGAAGAGATTTTGATATCTTTGGCCTCCAAAATGCCATGGGAATGGTGCCATATTTTGAGGTATTATAGTTGTGCTGGATGTCTTGAGAATTCTTAGGCTCTCTAACAAATTATTATAGAGGTTATTTCTTTTAGACTTGTTTAGGAAATCATTCTTGGAAAATCCTCCTGTATTTGTGATAATGTATACGTTTTTTGTAAGAGGATATTTCTCTTGTAATTTAATAGATAAATCAATAACTTCTCGCATATTTTTAATAGATTGTTGTCTATATTTTTTGTTAGAAGTACAGAGATCGAGCAAATGATCGTTCTTAAACAGTTCTGGTGCGTGAACGATAAAATTAGACTCATAATCCGTATTAAGGAAATGATCAACATCCTCGTTCAGGTCATCATAGCTTAAATGAAATTCATATATCTTGGGAGAAGTGATCTTGCTTAATTTTTTCACGTCATGGAACCTTGTTGGTATACCCCAATCCAGGGTAAACTTGTAGTCTTTTTTTGCTTTAATGCTCCTCTTATAGTGTGATTCAAACAACGGTTTCCCTTTCTCTATTGTGGCCAGGGTTTTTTTACCAATAATCAAGTCAAGATATTGCGGGCTTAAGCCTTGCCCTGGGCTTTTTACTTCAAGCATTGATTTTTTAATCTCCGTACCTTTAGAAATTTTCTTCTTTGTATAGATACTTTTACCAAGATTCTCTCTATTGATGAGTTCACCCTGAGTAATAGTCCTCTTATTCATAAAACCTAGAGATTTTTCAAGCCTTCTAATAGAATTTATCAGAGATTTGAATTCGGTGGGTAATAAACTAGCCGTATGATCTGGTCCTTCCAAATTTTTATCTAATGTTATATGCCTCTCAATGATTGAAGCACCAAGAGCAACGGCAGCTAAAGTCATATCAATGCCTCTCTCATGACCAGAGTAACCCACTGGTACAGCATATCTCTCAGATAATTTTTGTATGTATCTCAAATTCAAATCTTTATCAGGCGTGGGGTATGTTGAGTTAGTATGCAACAAAGCAAATTTTGTTTTTGAATTTTTAAGTAATTTAACGGTAGTAGTAATCTCATTCTCCGTACTCATTCCAGTTGATAAAATTAATACTTTTTTTGTTTTGATCGCTGCATTAATAAGATCGACATTAGTAAGATCTGCAGATGCTATTTTATATGCTGTTACTCCAATATTTTCTAAAAAGCGTAAACTAGATTTATCCCAAGGTGTACACATGAAGTTGATTTTTTTATCTTTGCAATAATTATAAATTTTTTTGTATTCCATATTAGTCAATGCAAACTTTTCTAATAATCTAACAGTATACTGCGTTGCAAGGTCGCTGGATGTAATATCAAGAGCATCTTTACTATATAGTTCTTTAAGATCACGTAATTGAAACTTTACACAATCTGCTCCTGCATCAATAGCTTTATCAACTAATTTAATGGCTCTATTAAATGAACCATTATGATTCATTCCAATTTCTGCTATTACGTATACTCTATTATTAGAGTTAATTGCTGAACCGTTAATATTTATAATTTTGTCTTCGTAAGCCATGTCCTTAAACCTAATTCATCAAAATTAAAATTATCTACTTGCATATTCTTTATCTTCATATGCTTTATAAAATTCATTTTATTCTTTGTGGGTACATAAAACAGAAAGTATCCACCATCACCTGCTCCTAGTAGTTTCCCACCTGATGCTCCCTTTTTGATTGCATACTCATAAATAGCATCTAAATCATCATTGGATATCCTATCTGAAAACTTTTTCTTAATTTCCCAAGCTTCACCTAGGAGTAAACCAAAATCATTTAATTTTCCTTGAAGAAGTTTTGACTTCATTTTATATGCAATTTCCTTAGACTTTTCAGCGTATTTTTTTTGATCAACCTTTTTCATTTGACTTCTCATATCATCATGAATATATCCTGAGTTATGGTTTTTCCCTGTATAACAAAGCAGAAGAGTATCTTCTAGTTCATTCAATGTATCACTTGATATTTTAAGAGGATTTACAATGTTACCTTTATCGTTAAACTCTATGTAGTTGAAACCACCAAATACTGTCGCATATTGATCTTGCCAACCACCATCAAGACCCAATGTAATTCGCTCAGATTGAAATGCTAATTCAGCTATTTCATAAATATCAAGTTTTGAGTCTCTAAAATTATTAAATGCACCTATAATTGCACTCGCTACCACAGCAGATCCCCCAAGACCAGATCCTGATGGTATATCGCTATACGTATATAAATTAAAACCAAACGATGGATTAAGGTTAATAATTATTGATTTAATGAGATCAAGAGTCCCATCTAGCTTTAGGTCCGAAATATCATTTACACAGACTTCCTCATCAAGATCATAGGAAATAATCTGTATGCAACTGTCAAGACGTCTCTCTAGCACTGCATGAGTATATTTATTTATTGTAGCATTGAATACTATACCATCGGAATCATAATAGTATGATGTTAAGTCAGTGCCACCACCTGCAAATGTTATCCTTACAGGTGATTTTGCTTTAGAGATAACATTATTTGATCTACTCCAATCTATATCATTTACTGAAACAACATCTTTCAGAATGTAGTTTTCAGTTAATATAGGTATAGCTCGGATTCTTGTATCCAGTAACTTTAATATATTCTCTCTAGATGAATCTTTCTCAAATAGATAGGTAAATTTTGTATTAACAACCTCAGATATTTTAATATTAAAATCATTTTTTCTTATAAGGACATTTCTAATATCTCCATCAGATAAAACGCCTATAACTTTATTACCCTCTTTAACAACTACTAAACCGAGATGATTTGCCTCAATCTTTTTCAACGCATCTTGTATTGTTTCTTTTTTATCTATACTATAATTTTCATTCATACAAGTTCTCCATTATTAATCTTTTCATAATCTTCTGGTGTACCAATATCAATAAAAATATCTTCGTAATAAAATGGCTTGATATGATATTTACTTGAATATTGTGCTAATCTCTCTTCAAGAGAGAATTTATTATCAATAATATCTTTAAAAAAGTATAAATCATTGAATAAGTAATAACCTAAGTTCACATGCATATTCCTAGAGTTCTCTTTTTTATCATTGAACTTTTCTATTCGATTTTCATATATTGATAATGTATTATATCTCGAACAATCATTAATCTTTTTTGTAATAATACTTATCTGTCCATCACTTAAGTCTATGAATTGATTTAGATCTGGTTTAATATAAGTATCTCCATTTATAACCATTATTTTGGTTTCCACACTCAAGTTTAACTGTAAGATTGCATTTCTCACAGCACCGCCAGTGTCAAGAGGATTATTTTCTTTTATGATTATGATTTTATTATCAGATTTAAAATATTCCTCAATGATATTCGACTTATGATGTGTCAAAAGATAGATTTCATCTTGATAGTACTCTCTTATGTTATTAATAACATAGCTAATAAATGGCTTATTTAGTATAGGCGCCATTGGTTTTGGGACGTCAGAAATTATTGATTTTAATCTTGTACCGAATCCACCTGCAAGGATAAAAATTTTTAGATTAGATTTCTTCATTTAATGATTATGTGACTTAGTACCAGTTAGTATGCCTTTTAATCCATACACCCATTGTTTACTTAGAACAATTTTAAGTAATTTATAAATATATGTCCTAACTGTTACATAATGCCTATACCTTGTTGCAATTCTAACTTGATCAATAAAGCGATAAAGATAATATTTTGATGTAATACTACCCTCATGCTCATGATATTCGCCTAATACCTTATTAATTTTGAAAATTTTAAGATCTTTTGACAATCTCAACCACAATTCATAATCTTGACTTGATTGTAAACATTCGTCAAAAAAACCCCGATTTATTATTAATCCCTTTTCAATTGTTACTGCAGATGTTGATAATATATTTCTCTTATAGAGAAAACTCGGTAAAGCACCATGAAATAATCCATGTGTTATTGTTTTTGAGTCACCATTAAGTCTTATATAATTCTCATCATGGACGAATAAGTTATAGCGAGGGTTTTCAATTATTTCAGATTCTAGAATGGATATTTTGTCAGAATACCAAATATCATCTGAGTCTAAAAATGATATATAGTCATATTTTGCTGAAATGATACCTATATTTCTCGCATGTCCGGGACCTCTATGTTTTGTAGAAATTACTTTTGAATGAATCTTATCATTCTTATTATTAACGATTTCATCATGAACAAGAGTCAATGATTTGTCTGTAGAACCATCGTCAATATATATTACCTCGATTTTAGAATTAAAGTTTTTCTGAGAATAAATTGATTTACAAGTACGCATAATATGATTTTCGCTATTATAAAAAGGACAAATTATTGATATCACAATACATCTCTCCTACTAACAATCCATTTAGATAGAACATATAGTGCCATTATGTTTTCTTTGTATCTATTTACATCATCAAACATTTTTGAAGTAATAGAAAAGTTAAAATATTGCTCCAATATACTCCCTGCATCATAAATTACAGATTTGATATATTTTATGTTATGATCTAACTCAACTATATTATAATGAGAAACATTAAAACCTTCTTTATCTCTTTTTGCCATAAATCCTAAATTTGAATTAGCAAGTATATCTCTAATAAACTTTTTCGAGTCTCTAAAAGTTGAAGTATGATTTTTTGAATATCTATCTCCTGAAACAAAAAAATGATGATCAAGAAAAGGAACCCTGCCCTCAACCGAAGCTGCCATAGTGCATTTATCTAAGATACTTAAACCATTATCTACGAGGTAGCATTTCTGATCCACATATTTCATATTACTAAAAAAATCTGTTATACGGGGTTTTGATTGGACAGTAAAATACTCTTCTAGACAATTTTCAATATTATCTAATTCTTTTTCTCCTAGTAATTCATAGTTATTCATATAGTTGCCAGAGTATCCGATAGAGTAACCAATATATTTATACTTGAGTTGAAGTAATTTATGCATATTTATTGGTATAATATTACTAAGTTTTATCAAGAAGTTAAGGGATATAGACTTTAAAAAGCCACGAGCTTTGTCCCTATATTTTTTATAATGTCTACTATAACCACCAAAAATCTCATCTGCTCCATTTCCAGCCAAAAGCACATCTATACCTTGTTGTTTAGCTACTTTAGATATTAGATATGTTGGTAACATCGATGAATCATATACAGGTTCATCTATAAAGTTTATAAGTTCATCCATAATATCCATATTTTGAATATTATCTATATCGATTTTAGTATGTTTTAAATTTAGTGAGTTAGTCACTAGATCAGAAAATTTTTTATCTGACTGATTTATCATTTTGCTAATAGCTGTATAACAATGAAAATCTTTAAAATGTTTACTATATTTAAGGGTTATGAGTGTACTATCCAAGCCGCCACTGAGAAATGTCCCAATGGGCCTATCTGATACTGAATGTTCTTGTACGGATAAATCTAGTAATTTATCAAGACTATCTGCAGTATCTGAATAATACTCTACTCTATCTTCATTCCAATATTTATTAATCTTGAAATCATTTACTGAAAAAATGATCTCATGACCTGGTTTCAATTTGTATATGTTTTCATAAATTGTATATGGAGTTGGTACAAACGATAAGAATAGATATAAATTAATACTATTTTTCGAGAGATTTGGTTTTATAATATTTGATGAAATAATAGAATCTAAGGATGAGCCAAATATTAGTGAATGATTATCTATGCAATAGTACAAAGGTTTAATCCCATAACGATCGCGTGAGATCCAAATTATATTCTTTGATTTATCATATAAACAGAATGCAAACATTCCTTTAATATGTCTGATACAATCATAGTTATATTTTTTGTATAAGTTCATTAGAACCTCAGTATCGGATTTAGTTCTAAAATTATAACCATCTTTTTCTAAATCTAATCTAAGGCTCTTATAATTATAGATTTCGCCATTCATAATTAATATTAGATTGCCATCATCACTGATTATAGGTTGATTACCAGTATCTTTGTCAATTATACTTAATCTTGTCATACCAAATTGAACATTATCATCTATAAAAAATCCTGAATTATCTGGCCCTCTATGATCCATTTTTTGAATCATAGACTTAAGAGTACCTTTAGATAATATTTTATTATGATTAAAGTTTATATGGCCTGTAATACCGCACATTACATAATCTCAAATTTATTTATAATTTTTCTGTTTGAATCTATTTTTTCTGTACTATGAAGAACTGATTTTTTATAAATCTCTCCGTATTTTTCAGAACCATTAGTGAGTTTATTATCTTGTGATAAAAATTTGCATTTACCACTATATCTGATAGTGAGGTTATTTACGTTATTCGTAAGAATGTCATTATCTAAATCATAAAAGAAGTCTTTAGATATATGAAAATAATTATCAATTATGTGTGTATACGGAGACATAGAAATATCAGTTATCAATAAGTATTTATTAGTAAGTATTACTTCTCTTCTGAACTGTATCATTCTATCTATTCTATTAAATCCTGTACCATTAAAGATAATTTTCAAAATCTCATTATCTTGTTTTACTGCTACATCAAAATTGGATTGATAATAATCATTAGGAAAGTATTTAGAATATTCAGGTTGATAAGATAACTTGTCAATTGTTACAGAGTTATGATATTGAGATTTAAAAGCATCAAAATGTACATCACTAAATTTGTAACTAGACCTTCCTGAATCTATCAAAATCTGAATATCATCATATTCGATCATAAAATGGAGAAGATCTGCGTGCTCATGATTATATATTGCCTTATCTGATACTTTAGATCGGTATATTATAGTCCACTTATCATGCGATAGTTTATTCCACATTTCTTGATTATGAATAGAGATTCAGGATAGAGTTGTTTTCTGATTTGCTAAAATTACTATCTATTAATGGTATAAGGTAATCAGGTTCTAAATCTGGTGAAATGTCACCGACCAGAGTAAACTTCTGAGATTTATTATTATAAAATGTGGTTAAACTTTTAGAAATTAAATTACGATATTTTTTGCAGATATCAGATAATTCTTTAGATTGAAAAAGCATTGAAAAATATGATAAATCATATAACCAGTAATAGAGTAAGAGTTGATAATGCGAGGAAAAATCATGTGTATAGCCATTCTCAATAAACTGATTAAGATAATCATCAAAACTTACTATAAAAATATCTATCAGTGTCTGATTATTTAATATCAAAGAATACGTAAGAATTGATCTTAAATTATTAATCAAATGATTTCCAAATGAATCATGATAGAACTCTAAATTGTTAATTAACGTATCAGCTGACTTATCAAGAACAACTTTGACTATTTCTGGCATTTTTGTTTTAGTAAATGTATAGAAGAAACCTATATTTACTATTCTTTCTGATAGTGTATATGGTTGATTAACTAATTGACTATCAAATCTATTTGTTTGATATAGGTATTCATTACACCATATTACTATAATACTATTTATTTTTTCTAATTCTTCATAAGTTATTGAATTATTTGATAAATGATATCGTATCCATAAAAATCGATGAAGAGCTTCATAATCTTCCGGATCATTAAATGTTAAGAATAAATCCTCTTTACTATTTATGACATGTGTACATGATGCGAGCTTGACTTTCATGTTCAGATTGACCTGAATATCTTTATTTTCGTCTGGATAATTATCACATAGCTTAATGTATTTTGATTTTATAAGATGTTTGAATTTATATGGATATGAGTTAATGTCCATTCTCTTCTTAATCGCTTTTGTAATCTTAGCTAATAGATGATAAATAGTATAGATTATCTTCAACTCTAGTATGTTGTATCGAATAAAATGATATGTTTCTTTATTCATATTGTTTGGCACTATTTTTCAACTGATTTGTTATACAAAATATTAGATATGGAGCAAATGCAAGTAGAATATATAATAAAAATATAACCGGATCACCCCCATCTAAATCCTTTAGTTCATACCATGTAGTAAATGTAAAGTTTTTCAAGTATAAGTACGCAACAGGTAAGCACCATAAATAATTATATAATGTTATGACTAAAAGAGATTTTGAGTGACTATTGAATTCTTTCGTCATATTTTGGTATGTATGGGTGCAATGTGCTTGTGTAACATATTTTATTGAAGCAATTAGTCTTGTTGATTCAAAATATTTTTGAAAAAATCTTCTAACTATCACTACTAGTGAATCAACAATAAATGTTGTCATTAATATAATCATAAGTGTCCCAATGATACTACCGTAGATAATCGTAATAGTTCCAAGTAAATAACCAATTAGATAACTTCCCGAGCTACCTAAAAATATTTTAGCATTTGGTGGTCTGTTAAAAAAAAGAAATCCTAGAATAACAGCTATCATTCCTAGGAAGTCTGGAACATCTAATAACATATATATGGCTATAAAAACAAAAATAGCCTGCATAGCAACCAACCCATCAATACCATCTATAAAATTCACCATATTTATAAAGTAAACAAGGACTATAAGTGAGAAAAACATATATATTAATGATTTGTCGTGAACATCTGTGCTTTCATATATTAGCAATACTGATAATAATAGTTGAAGGCTAAATCTCTGAATTTTTGAGAGTGAATACTTATCATCAAGAGATCCAATAATTGTAATTAGGAAAAGTGAAATTAAAATAACTAGCGGAAATTGAGAAAAGAAATGGAATATAAGTAGGCCAACCATAATCGCAATACCTCCAGATGTTGCTGTATCTTTGTAATGTAAGCCTCTATTAGATGGTTTTGCTAGTGCAAATGGCTTGATACATAATGCATATGTTACGATGTATGTAGCAATAAATGGTAGAAAATAAGATAAGTAATCAGTCACAATGGTTATTTAAAAAAGTAATTGATTGTTTCGGATAATCCATGAGTGAGTGTAAATTCTGGCTTCCAATTAATCTCTTTCTTGATTTTTGATATAGAGGTATAATTTTTTGTCATATCACCCAAGCGTTTTTTAGCAACAACAATCTTTGGGATCTGTATACCTTTCTTATGACATATTTGTTTAATTTTCTCTATTAAATCCTTGATTGATGTTTCTTTTCCAGTCCCGACGTGATATGTGTTACATAACTTCTTTGTATGTAAACATTTAATAACTGCACAACATATATCCTCGATAAATATATAGTCTCTTGTAATATATGCACTACCATTTATTTTGAGCATTCTATTATCTCTTATATTTTTGACAAATTTAGCAATTATACTTTCTTTATGATCTGAAAAAGGTCCATATGCATTACTGAAGCGCAGAATGGTTGTCTTCATGTTAAACACTTTTGAATATGTTTCGCAGAAGCTCTCAATAGATAACTTAGATGAACCGTATGGAGAGATAGGATTTTTGACATTATTCTCTTTCATTGGTGGTTTCGAGTCACCAAAAACGGCACCACTAGAAGCAAAAATAAACCGCTTAATCTTATTGATTCTCGCTGATTCTAAGTAATTCATAGCACCGTTCACATTTATCTGAAAACTTTTGTGTGGTTGTGATATTGATTTATCTACACCTGATTCTGCAGCTAAATGAATAACATAATCAACGTTCTTTGTAATTTTTTTAGCAAAGTCAAAATCGTCGACACTAGCTCTTATAATCTCTACTCTATTTTTCGATTTTACATAGTTATTTTTTGTATAAATCCTTTTTATTGGATGAAATCTTTTGATGTATTTTGCATTTGATTGTGAAAAATCATCTACAATGATAATTTTTTTAACAGTTGAAATATTAAGTAAGCTTTTTGTTAGATTACTACCTACAAAACCACAACCGCCTGTAATTAGTATTCTCATTACCATTTCATCCTAGGCTTTATAAATTTTTTATCAATATTTGCTTTGTGCTTCATCACATACTCTGCAATTTCAACAATTGTTGATTCATCTAACAACTCTGCATGGAGTCCTAATTTCTTCATTTTATCATTGCGCGCATTATAATAATGTTTATTTCTCTCTATCCTAGGATTAGAAATTTTTTGTAGCTTTACATTTATATTAATTCTCGACAAAGCATTGCGTACTTTTTTTGCAATCTGGTTGACTGAATACTGCTCTGTAAATTGATTATATATTTCCATCTGTCCTTTTTTAGCAGGATTCTTTATTGCTAGGTTGATACATTTAAGACTATCTTTCAGGTTAATATATCCTCTGATTTGATGGCCAGTTCCATAAATAGTTAGAGGTATCCCAACAACTGCTTGAACTATAAATCTATTTAAAACTGTCCCAAATATATCATCATATGAAAACGTTGGAAGATATTTTGAATCATCATTGTCGCTGTAATAGATACCATAAACAGGACCTTGCATTAGATCTGTTACACGAAGTTCATACAATCTAACATAAAACCATAAAAGATCCGTATCCATAATTTTAGAGGTATGATAAAGACTTGATCCCTGTCTAGGATACATAAATTTATCTATTCGTTTATTATGCTTAACTGATAACCATCCTTCCTCTATATCAATGTTAGGAGTCCCATATTCACCCATTGTGCCTAATTTAATTATATGACAATCTTTATTATATTTTTTAACACACGATATTAAATTGAATGTGCTTTTCAGATTATTTTCAAGTGTTAGCCATCCTTCTTTACTACCTATCATGGAGTATGGAGCTGATGGTAGCTCTGCATAATGAATCACAGTATCTGGTTTAAACTTTTTAAATACACTCTCTAATTTATTTAAGTTACTACAGTCAATATTCGAGAAAGTGACTTTATTTTTGAATCGTTTTTTTAGATAAAGTAACCTGGCATTTATACTTTTTTGATTCACTAATGGTTTTCTTTTATGATTCCTCATTAATGATTTCTTTATGTTATTATCTATCATTAATATCTCATGACCTTGACTACATTGATTAACAGATGTAGGCCAGCCCATATATCCCTCGCTACCAAGTATCATAATTTTCATGATTTTAATATTCCTTGTATGTTTTGTTCAGCATTTGATAATTCATTCAGTGTATTTACAGTAATATGTATACCATCATGTTTAAAACATCTTAGTTTTTTATGTTTTGTTAGATTAGCAAGCATCGATAACATGTCTTTTTGCTTAAGGACATATTTATGCAAATTTCTTGGAATATAATAATACCCAATATTCATAACTTCTCTCAATATAGGTTTTTCTTTAAAAGACATGACATTACTTTTCTTATCAATTTCCATCACTCCGAATGGAATGGTGATAGGAAAAGATGATATTACTACTTTATCATTTATATTGCCGTAAAAATCTATTAAATTATCGATATTAACATTAGATATTGTATCACCATAACAAACTATAATATCTTTTGACGTTTGCTTAATAGAATCCTTAATCCTTGTGAGAATATCTACATTACCTGAATCAATAATCTTGTAATTAAGAGATTTGAAATTATTCTTCATGTAGTCACATATTTTCTTCGATTTGTATCCAGCAGCAATTATAAAATCATCACATTGATATTTCTTTAAATGCTTAATTATGTAATACAGGATTGGTTTATTTTTTATATTGATCAGTGGTTTTGGGATATTATTTGTTAGAGGTCTAAGCCTCATACCCATTCCACCACAAAGGATGACTGTTGTTATATTCCTACTTATATTTGATTTTGTTTTTTTCTTTGATGTCATGTTATTGCTATTGACATAGGATTACCATCTGTTAATTGCTCTTTTGGTAATTTCACACTCATTTTGTTCGCTAAATTATTTTGTAGATATTTCTTACTCCTGGCTATGTATATCTCTGGAATAATGGATTTTTGAATAGATTCTTTACTTAATCCACAATAAATAGGTTCATAAATAAAATATGGAATCTCCAATAAAGCTGCCTCAAATATAGTAGTACCAGCTTGCCCTATGACATTTTTTGAAGTAGGTAAAACTTTGTGAGATGGATCTGACAGAATAGTAAAGCAATCTTTTTTAAACGTACTGAGGATTGTCTTTAGTACATTGATGTTATCATCAATGCCTTTTTTAAGCTTTATAGCTATCTTTTGATTTTCATAATTCTTAATACTATTGATTGTATCGATTATATATCGATAACGCATATCCCACCTACTTACTGGATTCATTGGATTAGGGATAGGCATCATTATAATATAATCATATTTCTTTGAATGATTCTTGTTATCGAAATGATCAATAATGGGTGATTTGATCATTATTCTATTAAACGTAGGTATATGTGCTTTAATGAGTTGATCATTCAGTGAACCCATGGTAGCAAAGTTTTCTACTAATGTGTTTGAGACATTATTGTTAATTTTAACCTCCTCTTGATTAACATAACTCATATAACCATCTAGAACAGATACAATATTGATATTTTTCTTTTTACATATTTGTAGTACTAAGTTATACCATGGGTACTGACCATCATCAGGTATGACTACTTTTTTAGGCCTATAATAGGATAATAATTCTTTATATGTATAATAAGTACTACTAATCTTGTTTTTGTTATATTGGAATTCATATTTAATTATTTTACTTATGAGGAGAATGAGATCATTGTGAATAGTCTCTTCAATTAAATGAGTTTTTAAAATATTTCTTATCGCATCCTCATTAATCTTAGATATGCTGATATCTTTATTAATTATAGACTTTTTCAAGTAAAAACCTTTTAGGATATTATGATGATTCTGGTATATATACTTATTATTTTTTTGATGAGAGTAAGTCCAATCTGGGAATATAATAACTTTTTGATACAGAAGTTTAATAAATGGTCTTTGTAAATATCTCAACAACGTACTAAGTCTATTAACTTTAATTTCAGATATCTGTGCTCTATTATTAATGAAGTCTGACAGATCAGAGTTAAAAAAATGTTTACCATAAATTATTGATGTTTTATTTTCAAATATTTTTGCAATATCTAGAAAATATTTTGGAGCACCTACTGGAAGAGTTATAGAACCTGATATACCAGCAAGTCTTTTAAACTCAAAGTACAGTTTAAGCATATTAGATATCATAAATGATATCCTTTTTTCTAAGACTAGTTCTATAGAGTATTCACTATCTGAAGAGAAAGTTCCATCATCATCTCTGTACCACATTCTAGCAATTTTTATTGGTAGATTATCGATATTATCAGGAGTGTGCTGATATAAATATTTAATACAGCTATTATTTAGTGTTGTATTGTAATCTAGAGAATATACCTCAGAATACTTGGAGAGATCTAACGATGTCGCATCATTACTCGAAGTAATAATAATTACATTATCTGGCATAAGCTTAAACTTTATTAATATCTATAACATTACTCTTTGGTGAGTAATCAGAACCAATGGATTCCAACAATAATAGTCTGATTTCTTTGCTACTACTGGATGGTGAAAGATCTCTAAATTTTTCTATGTATTGGGCGACTTGGTCAAATGATAACGCATCTTCCTTAGCACTCATAATAGATGTATGAGCTGTTTTTTGGACATTATCACCAATGAGTAGTTCCTCATAAAGTTTCTCGCCCTCTCTTAAACCAGTAAATTCAATCTCAATATCACCAAGCATATTCTTATTATCTTTGACCTCATAGCCAGAAAGTTCGATCATTTGTCTGGCTAAGCTATAAATATTTACAGGCTTTCCCATTTCTAGTAAGAAAACATCGCCACCCTTGCTTAATGATCCTGCTTGAATAACTAATTCAGTAGCTTCTTTTATTGTCATAAAATACCTTATCACTTCTTTGTCTGTAACGGTCACTGGTCCACCATTTTTAATCTGCTTTCTAAACAATGGAACAACAGATCCTGAGGTATCTAAAACATTCCCAAATCTCACCATACAAAATTTTGTTTTAGATATTTTTTTAGGTAATTCATTAATTTTATTTTGTATAGCTTGCAATATAATTTCAGAAAATCTTTTTGTTGCTCCCATTATATTGGTAGGTCTGACAGCCTTATCACTCGATATTAGGACAAAGTTTTCTGTACTTTTTTTATAAGCAATATTTGCAATTGTGTATGTTCCAAATATATTTGTTTTAATTGCATCTAATGCATTATGTTCTACTAGCGGCACATGTTTATTAGCTGCTGCATGATATACTGTATCTATGGTATTAGAGGTAAATATATATTCAATGAGAGACTCATCACATACTGATCCTTGATAGGATATTATTGGCACATCAATGCTTTGCGTTCTTTTTAAATCATTAAGTTCTTGAAGTATCTTATATAAAGAATATTCAGACTGTTCTAATAGGATGAGAGATTTAGGTTGTAGATTTATAATTTGTTTTGCTAATTCGGAACCAATTGAGCCTCCGCATCCAGTTATCAAAACGCTCTTATCTGTAATACAAGATTTAAGTAGATAAGGATCAGGTTTAACTGCATCTCTTCCAAGTAGGTCTTCGATTTCAATTTTTTTTATATCATCAGCTAGTAATGTTCCTCTTGCTATCCTATTTAAATCAGGTATTTTCCTAAGTTTTTTTCTTACTGAATGTAAACTACTTAAAATGGAGGGCTTAATAGATCCAGAGTCATCTGGAAGAACAATAATTTCGTCAATGTCTCTTGTTTCAACAATCTTTGCTATATCTTTTGCCATAAAAACTGGGACTTCACTTACTCGCGTTTTCTTATCTTCATCGTTATCACTCAAAAAACCTCTTGTTCTAAACTCATTTGAATTTTTAAGAAGCTCATGAACTTTTTGAGAGCTATCATCAATACCAAAAATAAGGATATTTTTTCTAGCATAACTAGGATGATTAGACAGATAACTACGGGCCGTATATCTTGTATAAAACATCACTAGTGTAAGTAACACAAAATATATTAAGAACGTTGATCTTGGAATTGGAGCAACAACTAATGTCATAGCAAAACTTGCAAGGATAGATGATATAAAAGTAGCTTTAGTTATTTTCACATACGTTTCAAGCGATATATATCTTATAATGGATCGATAGAGCCTAGATAAAATAAAAACAGGTATTGTGATCAGAATTACTATTATTGCTGAAAAATATAGAGCCTCTGGCGAAGCTTTGGTTAATTCATAACCCTCAGAAGGTAAAAAAACACTGCCTGATCTTATCATTAAAGATGACCAATAGACCATGCCAATTGCCAAGACATCTATTGTGATAAGCAGAGATCTTTTAATGTTCCTGGGCAGTTTAATCAGAAAATTTCTCATATTATTGATTTTACTTGATTATTTAGATATTTGATAGTTGAAAGCTAATTTATATTTTTTGAACTCTTATAATACGATGAATATATCATCCATATTGAGAAACTAACAAAAAACATCATTAATTTCGAAATTTGAGGAGGATAATGTAACATCGATAAAAAAAATACTATTGGTATATATAATACAAATGAATGGAAATTAAACAATTTATAGGTAGGAACTACAAAGAAAATAATAAATAAGAGTATAAGACCTACAATTCCATATTGTTCAAAATAAGTTAGTAAATAAAAATCTGATGATAATCCTACGAATGCTTGATCATTTGCATTCAAACCATGATCATAAAAATTTGTATAAGATAATTGCTCAACGCTTATAAACGAGTATGTTATACCTTTACCAAAAAGTAAGTTGAGAGGATTCTCGGTGAAATACTTCACAACTCTTGATAGTGGACCAGTTTCATTAATATAAACAGCGCCTTGTCCATATATATTTCCAGTTTCATAATCAAGCTCATTTGCAAGAAGTAAGAAATAGCCTTGTATTGATTGAACAAATTTTTGTATATACTGATAATCGTTTGACATCTGTTCAACTAAGTACCTATTAAATTCAAATAAAAAAGTACTGATCGTTATTAATAATAGACTACTTAAAAAAAGATAGAGATATTTTTTATTAACGAATAAATACAAGAATGATAAAATAATTAATATAAGATATGCAGTTTTCGATGTTGATAAAATGACTGCAATGAAACTCAGGAAAGTCCATAAATATTTTTTTCGACTTAATAGGAATAAACCAGTAATAATATGAAATACACCCAATAGTTGTGGTGAGCCCATTAAGCCCCAAATTCGATACATGCCTAAACTCTTAACTCCTATCTGATTTGAGGTAACGACACCGCTATTTGTATAGAGAAGTTCAAAAAACTCTCTAAATCCAATACTTGAAACAAATTGCTCAAAAAAAGTATAAATTATAGAAATTTTTGCAAGTAGTATAATATACTCGTATATTCTATCTCTCTCATCAGTCATTAATGGTATGAATATTAGTGGCAGAAAATATCCCAATGTGCTTATTCTAAATTCTTGAATAGAAAAAAGTAAAGAGTCAAAAAGACTAACATCTACCTCTAAAGGTCTGATGAAAATTATAATAAAATTATAGAGAAATAAGTACAAAAGAAAAAAGAAAAGCAATGGACTTAGCTTGATATCCTTGGTTTTTATTGAGGCTAAATATATAATTGAGAATATCAAAGTGAAAGAGAGTAATAATGTTTCAATAGCAACGTATGGTCTTTTATCTGGTATCTTTAGAAGTATTCCAAAAACCAATATTGTAGAGAGAACCATTAATATTTTTTGATAATCTATTGATATATTTCTAATAGTAATCATAATATCCTTGAATTTTTCTCTTAAGATTTGAAACTTTATCCTTAGATATAATTTCCGACCTATTTAGGACATATCTATTTGTATTCGAGTGATTATAATCTTTTTTGCTACATAGTCCGTATTCATAGCCTGATTCAGACATTAGGTCTATTGTAATATCATTAAAAGATCCATGCGGATAACTAATCCTATCAATTTTTTTTGAAATAATTTCTTCAATATACTCTTTACTTTGAATAATTTCCTGTTCTTGCATAAATCTATTTAGATCCGCTAATCTTGTGTGAGATCTACAATGGCTACCTATATTGGATATATCTAGTTGCGCGATCTCAAGTATATCTTTTTTAGTCAGATAGTCTTCTTTATTGATAAAGTCCGTAGTAATGAATAATGAGAAAGTTACATTATACTTTGCTAGTAGATCTATAGCATCAAGCGTGCACTTATAACCATCATCAATTGTAACTGAAACCGTTATCTGGTTATCACAATAATCATTTATATCAGTAATTTGATAATTATCTGAAAGATATTTCAAGTGAGTCTCAAAATTATCTAAATTTATACTTATACCATAAGTGTCATGTTTTAATTTAGTCCCAAATGCATGATAAATAAGGATTCTATTACCCTTTGGTAAAAATCTCTTGTAAAGATGATAGTTAGCGTATCCTAAGCTATCTCTTATTATATTTTTAATGTAATTCATTTAGGGTTTTAATTTGATTTAGCTTATATAAATGATTTACTGGAAAACATATAATTTTAGACAATTTAGATTGATGTAAATTCACATCATTTGGCAATTTAGGCCAATTAATAATAGATATATTATTCATCTTTCCCCATTGAACAAACCTATCAATATCTATAGAGTTTTTGACATAACATGGATAAACATAGGGGCAAATTGGATCTCTTAATTTTATTGGCTCAATGTCAATATTTTTGAGATAGTGATGCCAAAACTTATAATTTTCTCTTCTTATATTACATATCATTTCTTTGCAAGTTTTATTGTAGATATAATTTGAAAATATATCTATGAAGTCTATTGATGATAAGCTGTTACCTATCGCATTAACCATGGGGTTATAGTTTCTAAAATATCTAGGCTTTAATGATGATAACGATATCTTGATTTCATCGATATTTGGCAATCTCTTAGATATTTTAATACCCTGAGGTTGTTCATTATTAAATTTTAAAACAGAACCTCCTAGAGTAGGTAATATCTTTCTCAAACTATTGAAGGATATGTCGCCAATGGTCCCAAATTCTTGATTATTATAACGCCCAAATAAGCTATGAGCATTATCCTCTACTATTGTTATAGAATAATGGTTTTTCAACTTAAGTATATCGTCCCAATTCGATGCAGAACCGAAATAATTAGGAACGATAAGTATACTGTGATCATTAATGATGTTATCTGATATAAAATCGATATTTGGATCTAAGCGATCATCTATAGGGTAGTATACTATTGGGATGTTTAATCTATTTATAATATCGGTAACATCATCACATATTAATTCTGGGAGCAAAACTCTCTTAATAGATTTATGCTCATGATTAAGTAGGGTAAAAAGAGACGATCTACCTGAGTTAAATAAGTAATCAGTAGAATTAATCTGTACACTATTCCTGAAAAAAGATGCAAAAAGATTATAGTATGAGAATTTAGGCTGTATCGTTATATCCATCATTATTTATTTATATCAATAATATCCTCCAAATATCCTATATCTTGATTATTTTTAATAGTAATGTCCTCTAATACATTTTTACTAAAGAGTAATATCCTATCCGCATGCTTCAGTGATGATAATCTATGGGTAATCATTATAATGGTTATTTCAGGTAGATATGATCTAATGTTTTCTAATATTTTAGTTTCTGTTGCTGCATCTAGTTCATTAGTGGATTCATCGAAAACTAGTATGTTAGGTGTTGAATAAAGAGCTCTCGCGATACCAATTCTCTGTCTTTGTCCTCCACTTAATTTTGTCCCTCTATCACCTATATTTGTATGTATTCCTTCAGCAAGGTTTTGAATAAGACTATCTAGCTCAACAACCTTAAGTATTTCATAAACTTTATCGATATCGATTTGTTCCAGCGGCATCCCAAGAGCAATATTCTCAGCTATGGTATTTTGTTGAAGATTAACTGATTGTGTTACGTAGCCGATTCCATTATTAAATGCATTCTGCAGATCTTCTGTTAGTTTATTACCATCAACAAATATAGTCCCAGAACTAGGTTTATAAAAGCCCAGGAGTATATCGATTAATGATGTTTTACCAGATCCAGTTGATCCTATTAAAGCAGTTATACTTTTATGATATATTTTACAATTTAGATTAGTAATGATTTTTGGCTGATCCTTATGAGAAAAGTTAATGTCTTTGAATTCTATGTTATCACTAAACTCCAATTGTTCTTGTTGCTTCCTAGAGTCAATATTTATTTTTTTTACTCTATACAAATTCTCAATAATTCCGAAAATTGGCTGATAAAACCTAAATAGATTCAAATTGGTATAAACATTTTGCAGCATCGGTATTGCTCTATATGCGGCAATTATAAAAACACCTATAATTGGTAAATATGTCTTTAACTGACTATCTGTCCCAATGATTATAAGAATTGAAGAGAAGATTATGCCAAATACGATTATTTCAATAATGTATCTTGGAATTACAGAAAAGAAATTTATTTTAGCATCAACTAGCGAAAATTGCTTAGCATGATCTGAAAATTTATTAATATAATTATTTTCTACTGAATAAAATCTTACTTCTTTAAGAGCATCAAGCACATCTCTTGTTGTTTTATATCGATCATCGTTGATTATTACTCTCTGTTCTCCTGCCTCTTTAGCTATTTTTGTAAATCTTTTGTATATAAAGAAATAAATTAAGGAGAATATAAAGAATGACGAAAGGAATATTTTGTAATCAACAATAATTAAAAGAACTGATATTAATATAATGATAAGAGTTTTAGAAACTATTTGTATTAAAGGGTAAATGATTCCAGAACAGAGGGCTCCTGCATCTTCTAATATATGTTTTGTTAACTGTGATGGTGACTGCTCTATGTGTTCCTGATATGGCCTCAAAAGACATGACTCCATTACTCTAGTTGATATCGAATGCTCAATTCTAGCAACAAAATATAATGTTCGATGAGCAGAGTATATATTAAATAAATTTAAGTATGGAGTTCATTTAATGAGAACTCATGCTGCAGGTACCTTTGCTTTAAATTGTGCTTATTTAGGTATACCTTGTATAGGTTATAAAGGATTAG
>CAJWIW010000008.1 GCA_913041865.1 uncultured Gammaproteobacteria bacterium | reverse complement strand
TGGATTAATTGCGGTGCACATGTTCGTAGCACGTTCGCCTAACCGCATATCAATTAATTGAAATTTTGATAGTAATATTACCAAAGAATGCTCACCCAATAAGTTTGATCAAGTGAATGCTCATGCATCACGCAAAAGGCTCTCTTATGTTTTTTGGATATCGTCATCTTCTCTAGGAGAGGGTGTAAGCTGAGGTTTACACTCTGCTTCAATGGAAACAAAAGGAAGGGGCACGGCAAATTTTTCTGCATCGCTTATGCATGCAGCTTTGCTTTCTTTTGGAAAACTCATTTGGAAGGTTTGTTGGTCAGAACCCAACCCAAATGTAATTGTAATGACAAGGATGAAAGCGCTTGTCATGGAAGTCTTCCTGATCCTGTGAAAATGAAGCCTTGATATTTTCTTCTAGCAATTTCGTCACAGTATTTTCGATAATTATTTAAACCATTTGCGTAGGGCATGAACACTCTGGGCTTTCCAGGTATGTTTGCCCCAAGATACCAAGAGTGATTTGCCTTAGGTAAGAGGGTTTGATTTGCAACATCTCTAACGTGACTTGTCCATTTCTTCGCGGCACTTTTATCAGCTTCCACCTCAGCGTATCCGATATGTATCATATGATTTATCAAATTGCTGCTTTTGCATGGCTTGTCTTTGGCATTTTATTAACAATATTCACGATATGTAAACTATCGCTGGACTTTCATCAACTCAATTATATAAAAGAGGCATCAGTTTCTGATCAGGAAATGGATGAGCTAGGGGTTGATCAAAATTTCATCAATAGATCAAACTCTTATGGCATCCATAAACTTTACCTATCAATGGTTTCTACCTTCGTGACAATAATGATCGTGTATTTTGTTTTTTTATCAAACGGTTTTGGTATGCTCAATTCTTTAACTGATAATATTAGCCTGGATATATTTGGTAAAAATCTCTCGATTGTCTTTGTTTTTTTTCTTTTATTATCGATTATCAATATCCCAACTAGTTATATCAAAACTTTCTATATCGAAGAAAAATTTGGTTTCAACAAAATGTCGAAAGTTCTTTTTCTAAGAGATTTGATAACAAACCTAGTTCTGAGTTTAATCATAGTTGCTATTACTTTTAAACTTTTTGAAACTTTATTTATAAACTACTCCGACCTCTGGTGGTTCTATTTATGGATATTGCTTATTTTTATAAATATTCTTTCAGCTTACATTTACCCATCATTAATAGCTCCTATCTTCAATAAATTTAAAAAACTTGACGATAGTGTACTAAATAGCTCAGTACTCGCACTGACAGAGAAATTGAGTTTCCCTATAGAAGATCTATATGTTATGGACGGATCTAAAAGATCTTCACACTCTAACGCTTATTTTTCTGGTCTATTTGGAAAGAAAAGGATAGTTTTTTTTGATACTCTTTTGAATATATTGACTCTTAATGAAATTAAGTCTGTCCTGGCGCATGAAATTGGACACTATAAAGAGAAGCATATTTTAAAATCAATGGTCTTATTCGGTATTATAAGCTTATTGTTCTTATACACATTCTTTATTATTCTTAATTTCTTAATAATAGATATTAATATTCCAATAGATTTGGCACCATCTTTTGTTGCTATTTTATTCGTTTTAGTTTCACCTTTATTGTCGTTTTTTTTAATGCCATTTTTATCTGCTTTGTCTCGTAGAAATGAGTTTGAGGCAGACGATTATGCTAAAACACATACTGAAAGCAAAGATCTAATATCATCTCTTGTAAAACTTTCTAAAGGAAACTTATCCCTAGTCAAATCAAGTCCAATTTACGCGTATTTTTACTCAAGTCACCCAAGCGTTTTTGATAGAATAAAAAATTTAAAGAAATAAATCGATGAGTGATCTGAACAAAAAAAAATGTGTGCCATGCGAGGGTGGACTAGATCCATTTTCAAGGGAAAAGGCATTAAAATTCTTAGCTAAAATCCACAAAGATTGGTCAATTTCTGACGATTACAAAAAAATAAAACGTGAGTTCAAAACGAATAATCATTATGAGCTGATGTCATTCATAAATATGGTTGCCTGGATTTCAAATACAGAAGACCATCATCCACAAATTACTTTTTCTTATAATACAGCTATTGTTGAATACTTTACATATGCAATTGATGGACTATCTGAAAATGATTTTATATGTGCATCTAAAATTGACAATTACTTCAAGAACTAGAGCTCTTTTCTCTCATTGAATGCATGAGAAATAGTCTCTCCATCTAAATAACCTAATTCTCCATTCAGTGGGATGCCAAAAGCAATTCTTGATACTTTGATTCTCAACTCATGACAGATATTCTGAATATAATGAGCGGTAGCTTCTCCCTCAATCGTCGTGCTCGTAGCGAGAATCAATTCTTTAATGTCCTCTTTTTCTAGTCTATTTTGTAAACGTAATATCCCGATTTCCTCTGGACCAAGTCCATCTAAAGGAGATAAAGTACCTTTAAGAGCAAAATAATCACCATTATAGTTCGTATTCTCCTCGATAATATAAATATCTGCAGGCGATTCAGTAATGCAAATTACACTATTATCTCTATTTTTTCCTATACAGAGATGTTCACTAGATGATTGCTGTATTTCTGCATCTTCTTTATCAAGATATATTCCACATATATTGCAAGTCACCACATCCGTTAAAACTTTTTGCAATTGTCTAGATAGATTTAGAGTTTTTTCTTTATTGGAACGCAGTATCTTATAAGCCATTCTCTGCGCAGATTTTTTCCCGACACCCGGCAACATTGTTAGTGCATCAATTAAATCATCTAAGTTTTTAGATTTTTTCATGTTAGAAAGGAAGTTTCATGCCACCGCCACTCATCATGTCTCCCATTCTTGTTTTTATTTCTTTATCAACCTTATCATGAGCCTGATTGCATGCTTGGATAATCGAATCGGCTAATGCTGAGTCATTCTGAAGCGAGCTATCAATATCTATCTTTATAATGTTATGGTTTCCCCCAACGGTAGCAGTTATTTTTCCATTTTTTGAGATTCCCTCACACTTTATTTTTGAGATCTCTGATTGTACTTTTTTCATATTTCCGTACATATCTTTTGCCTGTTTCATTTTATCTAAAAAACTCATTGTTCTCTCCAAGTTACTCAATAATCTTTTTTATAGCATCCTTTTCGACTTCCGCATTAAATATTTTTTGTATTTTCTGCACGTCAGGATCGTCTTTAACTTTATTATATCTATCATTTACATCTATCTCATTCTTTTTTTTATTAATAGTCATGGGTGTATTCAAATGATCTTCATAAACTATATTAATCTTTGAGGAGAGTGATAAATAATCAGATATTTTTGATATTAGATCATCAATACATGTCTGGGGATAAACATCTTTTTTATGCTGACTTATCTTGAGAGTATAAGAATCCGTATTAAGGTCACATGTTAGGACCGAATGATTGGCTAGATGTTCTAGTAAACCAGATAGTTTTATATCATCAATCATTTTCACCCAATCTAACTCAGATGATAAAGAACTTTGATCGAAATTAGTACCATTGTCTACAATGCTGTTATCCTCATTTTCAATAACTTTTTCTTCTTTAATATTATTCTGGCTATCCGATGAAAAAGTAAGTATTCGTAAGAGGATCATTATTAAATAATCCTTCTTACAAGGCGCATATGCATAATCTTTTTTAGACGATACTAATATTTGATATGCAAGTTGAATATCTTCTAAGGAGAATCTTTCTTGGAGTTTATCTTTTCTTGAGATATTATTTATAGTCTCTTCAAAGAATTTTTTTATTAATTGATCTGTTATCAGAAGAAAGTCAACACTATCATCGAGCTTATCGATAGATTGTACTAAATTTTTTTTATTTTTAGATTCCAAATTTGAGAATAATGTATCTATAATCTCAGTGTCAACATCACCTAATAAAGATGCAACTTTATCTTTGCTAATATCCTCTTTACAAAAACTTACACATCTCTCAAGGATACTCAAACTATCTCTTATACTACCAAATGAGTTTTTCGCTATTATAGTTAAGGAGTCTTCATCAAACGTGATTCCCTCGCTATTAAGTATATTTTTTAAATGTTGTCTTATAACTTCGTTTGTCGCAGAATTTAATCTAAAATGTAGACATCGAGATAGTATTGTATCAGGTAGTTTTTCAGATTCTGTTGTAGCTAGCAAAAATTTAACATGCTCTGGGGGTTCTTCAATTGTTTTGAGTAATGCATTAAAACTTTTTGTCGATAGCATATGAGCCTCATCAATCAGATAAATTTTATATCTTGATTTAGAGGGAGCGTAGAGAACATTTTCCATAAGATTTCTTGTATCTTCAACTTTTGTTCTTGAAGCTGCATCAATCTCTATCAAATCAATGTGATTAGTGTTATCAATTTCATTACATGAAGAGCATTTACCACATGGTTCTTCATTTACGCCCTCGTTGCACAGCAATGATTTGGCAAATAATCTTGCTATAGTGGTCTTGCCCATTCCCCTTGTGCCTGAAAATAGGTAGGCATTATGCACTTTATCTAAGTTAATGCTATTTTGAATAGTTTTAACTACTTTATCTTGACCTACGACATCACGAAAAAATTTTGGCCTATATTTTAAAGCCAATATCTCATTACTCATTTTTTATATTATAACTCATATGATTAGGATTGTTTAAAAAAGGTGTCCAGATTTCACGAAAAGAGAAACACCATTACTGCCGGCATGTGCTTGTGAAAAACAGCTTTTTGGATCTCTTATCCAAGTGATGGCCTCATAAATGTGTGTGTTTTCATTTACAGAACCAGATAAAATTAAAATTTCTTCCCCACCAACATTTTTAAACGGTAAATTAATTTTAGAATTCGGTCTAAACTTTACTAAATATACTATTTCATTCTTAAATTCATGCAGATTTATATAATCAGTCTCATCATTACACACATTCCATGGTTCTGAGACATTTTTAACAATTCTAATATGATCGTCTTTTTGGAATTGTCTCAGTTTTACAAAAATTTTACACCCTTCTTTGCTGTATGGGTTATGGCATGTCCCATGAGGATTTCTCACATATGTACCTTTTGGATAATGACCATATTCATCGGAGAAAGTACCATCCAAAACATAAAATTCCTCGCCATTAGGGTGAGTATGACTTGGAAAGCTACTACCTTTATCGAATTTTACTATTGAAGTTGCACTTGTATATTCACTAAAATCAGTTCGATCCAAGTATAATCTATTAACTCCATCAGAAGGAGATGATTTCCAAATTTGCTCAGAGGCATTAAGAACCACCCGGTTTGATAGATCGCTATTGAAGCCAACACCTTGTCTCTCTATCACACTCATATCTATGAATTTCTGGGGATGTTGTCTTCAACGAGTGATAAAGTTAGACCATCGTGCTCTTCTTTAATCCTGATTTGGCAGGACAAACGACTCAGCTCAGGATTATAACTTTTCTGTCTTTTCAAAAGAAATAATTCCATTGTGTCAACTTCCATTGGTTCAATTTTATCTATCCACTCAGGATCAACATGAACGTGACATGTCCCACACTGACATTTACCTCTGCAATTAGCAGGGACTTCAGGAAGTCTAAGTTTATAAGCCGCATGAACAACTTTCGTCCCCTCAGGCATATCAATTTCGAAAACTTCTTCATTTCGTTTGAAAAATATTTTCGCCATCAAGCACCCTGACTTCTAAATTTTAGAAAAGTATCTGTGATTAAATAAGGACTCTTGTAATTATCAAGGAATGCTTTTTTTAATAACTTTGCTTCATTTGTTGGTGCATCAGCCGAATTATCATTCACGACTATGCCTTTGTTAGTAACAATAATACAAAATCCATCAAAGTGATTTATACCTCTAATAGTGAGGATAAAGTTTCTAATACCTACATATAATATGCTAACAGAAAAATCTTTTATCTTTGCGGTTGTGTTAATAGTTCCATCTGATAAAGTAGCGCCATTTATATGAAGGTTCTTGAGTTCTTTGACGATGACCCACTCCTTCATAGTTGTACTAGAGAGAAGGTCTACTAGAGTTTTAGTGAATGGCACAAGGAATTCTACAGAATTAGTGAGAGAATCAATTTTATTATCAACTTCTTTCATTCTACTACTTTGATAGAGATCTTTTTTGAAATTAATGGTTTATCATGCGGTATGTGAAGGTAATCGGCAAATAATAGTTGAAATGTATAATCACCTGGTTCTAAGTTTATACTACTTGTACTCTGTCCTTTACCAAAATGTATGTGTTTATTATCTGCTGGTATCGGTGAGTTCATATCAGGAAGTTGATCTACGTTTATTAACAAATGGTGATGACCAGAGTAAGGACTATTAATACCAGCTTCAACTAATTTCATACCCTCTAACCCAAAAGAAAGCTGAATAGGATTTTTTACTGTCTGTCCATCTTTTGGTGAGATAAAAAAAACACCAGCTCCCTCCTTGGATTGAGAAGCTCCGTTAGTTATCGAGCTAACTAACGTTAAAATTAATAACATCAATATTTTATGCATAATTAATTATATCTAAGATTAGTATTAGTGACTATGATGACTGTGGTCCATGCTATCATCTCTAGGGTCGATAACACGGAATTTAATCATATATCTTTTCTCATTCAGACCTAAACCAATCATCATAATATCTTCACCTGCTTTTATATCTCGTCTAGGTCCTACTAACATAAGATGGGTATTCCCAGGTTTCAACTCCACAGTTGAATTTGCAGGAATAATGAGACTTTTGATATGAGTCATGCTAGCAACACCATTTTTATGCTCAGTACCATGGACTTCGACGGAATCAAAAACGGGTGAAGTAAATTTATCAAAACCTATATCTTCATCAGAGGTGTTAGTTATCTTAAGATAACCCACACTCATCATGCCTGGAGGTCCTAGTGGAATATGAGCACCTGATATCTCAAGTTCACCTTGTGTATCGCGACTTTCATCAATACCAGACATAAATGCGAATGACTGTAGTGAAAAAGCTAACAGGAGTATAGATAAAATAGATCTCATTAATGTAAAGTAACATAACATAAAGATTTATCCAAATAGTAATATGATGGACAGGATAATTATAAAAGGTGAAATAGTATTTACCCTCGGAGATGGCAGGATTCGAACCTGCGGTTGATTTGACTCAACACTTCCTTTCCAAGGAAGCACGATAGACCACTCTGACACATCTCCTGATACTTCAAATTTTGGCTAATTCTCAATACGGTTTACATATTACTACAAAAATTGGGATATATATTTACTAAAATAAGCAAACATCATAAATATTTCATTTTTTTATGTTTTAAAAAAAGAAATATTCCGATAATGAAAAATATTGAAAGACTCAAAATACCAATTCTCGTACTACCAGAGATATACGTGATTGATCCTACTATAATTGGTCCTAACAGAGCTGCAAATTTACCAAGCATATTATATATTCCAAAGTATTCACAGTCTCTTCCTTTTGGCACTAGCGTAGAGTAATAGGATCTACTTAATGCTTGTATACCTCCTTGCACAAATCCAATTAATATAGCTACAGCGAAAAATTCTATCAAGTTGGTTAAATTGTAGGATAAATAAGTGATCAGAAGATATATTATCAGACAGAATAAAATACCGAATTCGGTATTCTTATGTTCAGCTATTCTATTTATCAATAATGTTCCTGGAAATGCAACGAATTGTGTAACTAAAAGAGCAATTAATAAATCATCCGGAGTGAAGCCTAATGTCAGTCCATAATTAACAGCCATCCGTATGATTGTATCAACCCCATCTATATATACCCAATAAGCTACTAGAAAATACAAAATTACTTTATTATTATATATGTCTTTGAATGTGTCTTTTAAAGACCTCTTCTGTGATTTTATATTTTTTGTGTCATGATCCCAGTTTAAAACTAAAGGCAACATAAAAATTAGCCACCAAAGAGATGCAAATATAAATACAATCTTTTTATTTTCTATAAAATCTAAATTAGACTCTTTATTTACTAACAAAAAAAGAATACTTAATACAAATGCTATACCTCCACCTAAATACCCAAAAGCATAACCATATGACGAAATCGAATCATAAGATGATTTATCATTAAAGTTAAGTAGCATTGAATCATAAAATACATTTGAAAGCATAAATCCTAACAGAGAAATACTGAAAAATATTGATGCTAATGCCCAATCATCATTACCTATGAAAGTTAGTATAAATGTCGATGATATTCCAAGTAATGCAAATATTATCAAAAAGCGTTTTCTATTATTGTTTCTGTCCGCTATTAAACCTAGGAGAGGAGCAAAAACAATTAACAACAAACTTGCCGAAGAATTAGCGATACCCAAGAGTAAAGTCCTTGTAGTCTCAAGAAATTCTGTTGCATAGTAATCAGCAAAAATTATGGGAAAGAATCCTGCTAATACAACAGTTGCATAAGCTGAATTTGCCCAATCATATAATATCCAACTATAATATTTTTTTTTATCCACAAATGACTCAAGGAAGTGGTGGGATTCGAACCCACGAGAGCATTTCTGCCCTAACGGTTTTCAAGACCGGCCCATTCAACCACTCTGGCACACTTCCAATATTTCAATTATTATAAATTAATATAGGTACGATTCATAATTTAATTACATCAGCACCAAAAAAAGGTCTTAGTGCCTCTGGTATGTGTAATAAATTATCTTTAGTGTGATTTTCAATTAACGCTATCAAGGTTCTACCAATAGCTAATGCAGATCCATTTAGAGTAAATGGAAAACATTTTTTATTGTCTTTATCTTTGTATTTTATGTTCAATCTTCTAGATTGAAAATCTGTGAATATACTGCATGATGATATTTCTCGGTAAGTCTTTTGACCAGGTAACCATACCTCTATATCCACTGTTTTAGAAGCAGAAAAACCTGTATCTCCTGATGCTAATAGAACCCTTTGATAAGGCAAAGCTAGCCTTTCAAGAATAGATTCAGCGCTTTGTAGAATATTTTCGAGTGTCTCTTCAGCCTCTACTGGATTAACAATTTGAACTATCTCTACTTTTTCAAATTGATGCTGTCTTATAATCCCTTTAGTATCTTTACCATATGAACCTGCCTCAGATCTAAAACATGGTGTATGAGATGTCATCTTAATAGGTAAATCATCAATATTTAATATTTTATTTTTATATAGACCAGTCAATGGTACCTCTCCTGTTGGAATAAGGTAAAGATCTTCCCCTTCAATTGTAAATAAATCATCTTTAAATTTTGGCAACTGTCCAGTTCCAGTTAAAGCATCCGAATTAACAAGATACGGTAAATAATATTCTATATAACCACTATGTAAATGAGAATCTAACATAAAGGAGATAAGCGCTCTTTGAAGCTTAACCAAATCACCTCTAATCACAGTGAATCTAGATTTTGCTAGATTTACACCTGCTTCAGAGTCAATCATTAATGATTCCTCAAAAAATTCTGAGTGATCAATATTGTTGTCAACTGGGCTACCCCATGATTTTAAGATCTGGTTCTTCGACTGATCACCAACAGGAACTGATTGATCTGGTATGTTGGGTATCTGCAACAATATTTCTCTAAGCTGAGACTCAACAGATTCAAGTTTTTCTTTATTTTCTGATATTAGTTTTTCAATATTTTGAGATTCAACTCTTAATTTATTTTTATCTTTATCTGTTTTTACATTTTTAAATTTATCTGATATTTGATTTTTTTGAGATGCAAGATCTTCTTTTATTCTGATTATTTTTTTTCGAGATTGAGAGCATTTTTTTATCTCCTCAATATCAATATCAAAGTCTTTAAATTTTAGCTTTTCTACTACTTCGCTAGCATTGTCGATAATGTAATCTACGTTCAACATTTTTAGGCACTACCCTTTATTTTTGATTAAGAATTTCCCTGGTCCCATTGGGTTGCTGTGAAGATAGAACTCCTCTGCTCTCCATTGTCTCAATCAAGTTTGCTGCTCGATTATAACCTATTCTTAGTTTTCTTTGTAAGAAAGATATGGATGTTTTCTGTGTTTCCATCACAGTGTTTAGGGCTTCTTGGTACAAAGGATCATCATCACTTGATATATCAGAGTATTCCTCCTCTTGTGAACTATCTAATAAAGAGTCAATGTATGATGATTCGTTATTAGTATTTATAAACTTTACAATATCTTTAATTTCATTATCGCTGACGTAAGCACCGTGTACCCTAGTTGGTATCCTTGAACCTGGTCCCATGAAAAGCATATCTCCATTACCCAAAAGGTTTTCTGCACCCATGGCATCGATAATAGTTCTGGAATCTATATGAGATGTAACCTGTAGAGCAACCCTGGCTGGAATATTTGCTTTGATAAGCCCTGTTATTACATTAACTGATGGTCGTTGTGTTGCAAGTATTAAGTGTATACCTGCCGCACGTGCTTTCTGAGCTAGTCTTATTATTAAATCTTCAACCTTTTTACCGACCTCCAACATCATATCTGCAAATTCATCTATCACAACAACGATGTATGGCAATTTTTCATGAGCGAATTCACTCTCATTTTCGTTCTTTAATACTTTATTTTCTTCCAATAATTTATTATAAGCTTTAATATCTCTCACACCTAGATCGTTCATAAGTCTGTAACGTTTATCCATTTGCTGAACACACCATCTCAACCCGGCAGAGGCCTCACTCATATCTGTTATAACTGGATTAAGTAAATGGGGTATTTGATTGTAGATACTCAGTTCAAGCATCTTGGGGTCCACAAATAGCATTTTTAGTTCTGTAGGATCTGATTTATAGAGCAAACTAACGATCATAGTGTGAAGTGTGACAGACTTACCAGAACCAGTTGTCCCTGCAACTAGTAGATGGGGTAGTTTTTGTAAATCGCTACAGATTGGATTGCCTTGTATATCTTTCCCAAGAGCTATTGTTAGCGGTGATTTAGACCTTTCGTATTCTTTTGAAATGATTATTTCTCTTAATGATACAGTCTCCCTGATTTCATTTGGAATTTCGATACCAATAGATGAGGTGCCTGGTATGTTATCGACTACCCTTAAGCTAGTTACTGACATTGTTCTTGCTAGATCCTTTGATAGATTAATAATTTGATTTACTTTAATCCCTTTAGCTGGATTAATTTCAAATAAAGTAACAACCGGTCCAGGCTTTACAGAAACTACCTCTACCTCAATATTAAAGTCTTTAAGATTATTCTCTAGCATCCTCGACATTAACTCTAAAGAAGAATCGTCATATGAGGTTGAGTCTGTTTTGTGATCAATCAAAAACTCCAAGAGAGGGAGTTCAGATCTTTTAATCCCATCAAATAATTCTTTTTGTTTTTCTTTAAATTCTCTTTTACTAATATGTTTTTTATTTGTTGGTACATCAACTGAAATTATATTTTTCTTTTTATTGAGGTTTTCTTCTGAGTCCTCTATGGTTTTTCTCTTTTCGATAGACAGATTTATCTTTTCATGTATTAATTTGATATTAAATTTAGACTTAAGGTAAACATACCTTAATACACTGATTACTCTCTCGTGTATTCTTCTTAACGGAATATTGAAATATTTAATTAATGAGTAAGTGAATAGCAGCAGTGATATTATTATTGACCCGGTATAACTTACGTAGGTATATGCATTTGTAAATAAATACATGCCAAGTAAGCCCCCGTAAGAGTAGGATGTTTCATTTTGTATAATATTGTTATGCTCATAAGCCGAGATTAATGTACATAAAGTTGAAATAATTACTATAAGCAAAAGTATGTTAAATGATTTACTATTCTGTTGAAATAAGAAAGTCCTATAGTGCTGATTAATTAACACGTAGATAAGCAGAAGTGGTAAAACATATGCGACTATACCGAATACTTGAAAAACAAGAAAAGAAATATAAGCGCCAACTATACCTATATAATTATTCACCTGAGATGCTAACCCTGAACTCAGAAAGCTTGGATCAGTAGGGTCATGACTATAGATAGAGAGTAAAAACAATGTAGAGAAAAGCAGACTGATGAAACTGTAAGTTTCTCTTTTAAAATCTGTTAACTTGCTACCTGCAAGTTTTTTGTTTCTTTTAACTTGAGCCAAAAAACCCTCGTTTTCTTTTATTTTAATACAATAAAAACCTTTTTTCTATGGACAATATATAGTTAAAGTTTCTCTATTGTGAAAGAAACGTGTTTAATATAGGATATATTGCATGGAAAAAAAACATTCTTCTCTATTGATTCTTGGGTCAGGACCAGCTGGTTATACAGCAGCAGTGTATGCTGCTAGAGCTAATCTAAAGCCTACTTTAATTACTGGAATAGAGCTTGGTGGGCAACTTACGACTACTACTGATGTTGAAAACTGGCCAGGAGATCCAAATGACTTACAAGGACCGGATCTTATGGAAAGAATGAAAACTCACGCAGAAAAATTTAACACAGAAATAATATTTGATCATATTAAGTCAGCTGATTTATCGCAAAAGCCATTCTCTCTTATAGGAGATAACACCACTTATACCTCTGATGCACTGATTATTGCAACAGGTGCAAGCGCTAAATATCTAGGCTTAGACTCAGAGAAAGCTTATCTTGGCAAAGGAGTTTCAGCATGTGCTACGTGTGATGGTTTTTTTTATAAAGACCTGGACGTTGTTGTTATCGGTGGTGGTAACACTGCTGTGGAGGAAGCACTATATCTTGCCAATATAGCCTCGAAAGTAACGCTTATTCATCGTAGAGATAAATTGAGAGCGGAAGCTATGTTAGTGGATAAATTAAATCAGAGAGTGAATGATGGGAAAATTGAAATAGTATGGAATGCTACACTCAATGATGTGCTAGGCGATAAAAGTAAAGTTACAGGAGTTGAGCTAAATATTAAAGATTCTACTGACAAAAAAATAATAGACTGTTCGGGTGTTTTTATTGCTATTGGACATCAACCTAACACATCACTTTTCAAAGAGTATTTGGACATGGATGATAGTGGTTATCTCAAAATAAGTGGTGGCAGTCAGGGTAATTCTACAGAGACGAGTGTTAAAGGTGTTTTCGCTGCAGGAGACGTTTCGGATTCAATCTACAGACAAGCGATTACATCAGCTGGCTCAGGGTGTATGGCTGCGCTTGATGCAGAAAAATATTTAGATAAATAACTTTACCCAACAATATGAAGTAGTATAACAACTGCAAGTATAACTGTTAGAACAGCAACTGTTGCAATTACCAAAACGCTTAACAATTGATACTCTGGCGGTATTTTACGATAGATAAGATATAAACCCACAATCAACGCAATTAGAATTAAAATAGTCCTTATCATTTAATCTTGTCCTCTAAGAATTTTTTTACCATCATAACATCATTATCTAAAATAACGTAATTATCATCACGCTCCATCATATCTCTAACCTTTAATGGTATAAAATCATCACTTCCAACAATCTCAGAAACAGTATCGTTAAATTTTGCGGGATGAGCAGTTGCTAAAGTTACTTTTATATCAAACCCTTCTTCACATTTATTTGCAGAACCTAAGCCTACAGCAGTATGTGGGTCTATGATAACATTGTAATCTTTAAAGTAGTTCTGTATTATCTCTTTTACTTCTTGTTGTGAAACTGAATGAGAAGAAAATACATTTTGCATTTTCTCTACAATTTCTTTGGATAATTCGTATTTTCGATTAGATTTTAGATTAGACATCTGTTCTTTTACGAATTCAGCACTATTTGTCATATCAAAAAGTAATCGCTCAAAATTACTAGAAACTTGAATATCAATACTAGGCGAAGATGTTGGCTTGACATCACGTAAATCATGGATGCCAGTATTAATAGTCCTAGTTAATATATCATTTTCATTTGTTGCGATATTCAATTTAGAAATCTTCAATCCCATTTTTAAGGAAATATAACCAGCGAGAATATCTCCAAAATTACCTGTTGGCACTGAAAACATAACACTTTTATCAGTAGCATCTAGTCTACTCATTGCATAAAAATAATAGACTGTCTGACACATAATTCTTGCCCAGTTTATGGAGTTAATAGCTGTCAAATTATTATTTTTCTTAAATTCCAGGTCTGAAAATGCTGTCTTGATAATATTTTGACAATCATCAAAAGTACCCTTTATAGCAATATTGTAAACATTCTCAGAAACAACAGTAGTCATAAACTTTTTTTGCACTTTAGATATCTTATTGTGTGGATGGAGGATAAAAATATTTACATTATCCACATTCTTGAACCCTTCTATTGCAGCAGCACCAGTATCACCCGAGGTCGCACCAAGAATATTAATCTGCCTCTTGTGCCTGGATAAATACAAGTTCATAATATTGCCAATAAATTGCATCGCTAGATCTTTAAATGCAAATGTTGGACCATGAAATAATTCGAGTAGATATTGATTCTGATCTAATTTTCTTAGTGGTGTTATTTCTGAATTTGTAAACGTAGAATAGGAATCGTTGATTATCTTCGCTAGATCCTGTGATGAGATAGAGTCATCTAGGAAAACACTAATTACTTCATGTGCTATCTCGTTATAACTTTTATCCTTAAATGAAGTAATTTGCTCATTTGTAAGGACAGGCCATTTTTCAGGTACATATAAGCCACCATCTGCTGCTAGTCCTTCAAAGATTACCTCATTAAACTTTAGTATAGGTGAAGAGCCCCTAGTGCTTTTATAGTTTATAAATTTATCAATCATTATCAAGAATTCTTATTGAATATACTTTATCTTTTATATTTTCCATCTGTTCAATATCTTTAATTACTTTTTTAATAAGCATATGCCTCACATTATTAGTAATGATAACAATCGGTATTGGAGAGTTTGCATCTGTTGGTTCATGCTGTGTAACCGCCTCTATGCTAATTTCTTTTTCGGCAAGTTTATTGGTAATTTCTGCCATAACGCCAGGGACATCATCTGCAGATATACGCAGATAGTATTGAGACTCAGTATTTTCTATAGACCCAATGTCATAACTTTTTTTCCCAACAGTTTCTACCATTTGAGTATATGAGGACTTAGAGTAATTAATAAAATTAATTGCGCTCACCAGGTCGGAAATGACAGCTGATGCTGTAGCATTACCACCTGCGCCATGACCATATAACATAGTTTGGCCAAATCTATCTCCTTTGACTACAATTGCATTCATCTCATTAGGGACCTGTGAAAAAATATTATTATTTGCTACTAAGACTGGATGAACGCTTACGTTTACAACTTCGCCGGAGATTTCTGTAACACCCACATGCTTGATGATATATCCAAGTTCTTTTGTATAACTGATATCCATATTAGTTATAGACTCAATTCCCTCAATATCAGTTTGTTCAAGAGGGGGTTTGATACCAAAGGCCAATGCGGCTAATATTGAAATTTTATGTGCAGCATCTGTTCCATTTATATCAAATGATGGATCAGCTTCTGCATAACCTAGTTTCTGCGCTTCTGTTAGTGCAAATTGGAGATCGCAGTTACTGCTCGACATTTTATGTAGAATAAAATTACTTGTTCCATTAATAATTCCAGCAATAGAAGTTATCTTCTCATTAGTAAAATTAGCTGAAATCGCATGGATAATAGGGATTGCACCAGCGACCGATGCTTCAAAACCAATAAATGTATTATGCTTGCTTGCAAGACTGAAAAGTTCTCCACCATGTTTTGCGATCAATGCTTTATTAGCTGTTATTACATGTTTTTGATTTTTAATTGACTGTTTCAACAACTCATATGACAAGTCTACATTACCAATGAGTTCGACAATCACATCAATATCCTTAATATTGACGAGACTCATTGCATCTTCTGTTATTTTTATTCCATCTTTATATTTTTTCTTTCTGATAGATCTATCGGCTATCGCAGTGATTTCAAAATCAGTACCAATCTTATTTTTAATGAGATTGTAAGATTCATCTATATGCTCAACAAAGCTTTTTCCGACAGTACCCAATCCACATAATCCGATTTTTATCATAGCTATACCTAATTTTCTGAGATATCATATATTATCATTAATTAAAGTTAATTCACATCATGGACCTTACATTACAGAAAAATACATCAGATAAAATTATTAAAAACTATGAGAATCACACGATTTACATTGATAAAAGTAAATACGATTTTAATATTTTTGTGTCAAAAGATTTTGTAATAAAATGGTCAATCTCAGATATAAATAACATCGTGATAGATGACCTAAGTGACATTATCAAATATAATCCAGAAATTATATTGATTGGGACAGGATTACAACCAATTCTACCGAAATCAGAAATAATAAATCAATTACATAATAGTAATGTTGGTGTGGAATTTATGAGTACTGATGCTGCATGTAAAACTTTCAACGTACTTCTTCAGGAAGATCGTAATGTAATAGCCGGCCTAGTTGTATAAATTGAAGATAACATAAGCTGATATTATTACTAATGCAATATATAAAAAATATCTATTTATGTATTCTAGTATTACTATGCCATGCTCTTTAGTAACATATGCAACTAGATAAAACCTGAGTGCTCTTCCAATAAGAGAGAATATTAAGAATAGTATGAAATCGATAGACAAAAAACCAGCAGTAATAGTAAATAATTTGTATGGTAGAGGTGTAAAACTTGCGATTAAAATAATTAGTGCTCCATGTATTTCGAATAAGTTTTTAACGTCGTTGAATTCTGATACATAATTTAAATCTTCTATTATTGGATAAACCTCTGTAAAAAGGAAACTGCCAAGAAAAAATCCGACTGCTCCGCCTGCAACGGAAGTGGTAGTTGTTATGAATGCTAAAACTCTCCATTCTAATGGCTTCGAATAACACATAGGTATTAATAAAACATCAGTAGGTATTGGAAAAAAAATGGATTCAATAAAACTAACAAATGACAATAATCCTTTTGATTGGAAAGTAATAATTCTCTGAACTATTTCTCTATACACTATGCTTTCCCCTCTAACATAGGAACAAAGCGAACATCATCAATATCTTTTTTGTGAATTCCATTTTTAGTGTTTTTTAGTCTGTATAATTTTTGAGAACCGTTGTGATGAAGGGGAAGTATCATTCTACCATTTTGATTCAGTTGTGCTACTAATTTATCTGGAATTCTATCAGGTGCAGCTGTTATAATTATTGCGTCAAAGTAACTTTGCTGTGGATAGCCCTCATATCCATCACCATGTATCAATGTAACATTTTTTAAATTAAAAGATGATAATGTTTTCTTTGCGCGGATATGTAACGTCTCGATTCTCTCTATAGAAATTACATCATCAAAAAGTGATGATAATATTGCAGTTTGATAACCACATCCTGTCCCTATTTCAAGAACGGAACCCATGTTATCTGTCTCGTATATTATTTCAGTCATTTTCGCGACGATGTAGGGAGATGAAATAGTCTGGCTACAGCCAATGGGCAACGCATCTTGATCGTAAGCTCTTGTTCTCAGCGCCGGTTCAATAAATGCTTCTCTAGGTATTGTGGCTAGGGCATCTAAAACAAACTCATTCTTTATTCCTTTGTCTTTAAGCGAATTAATGAATTTACTTTTTAAATATTTACTACTTTTCATATTTTTTAAGAGATTTTATAATTTTATGATCTGTCATATCAATATTAATTGGCGTTATTGAAATATACTTTTGACGTATCGCATAAAAATCAGATTCTTTATTAGTAGAAATAGATGGACCAACATCACCAATACACCAGAATGATTTTTTATTCTTAAATATTTTCTTTGCGTTTTTTGAAATTCTCCTTGATCCTAATATGGTAATGCGTACTCCTTTGATTTTACTAAATTCTATATCTGGAATATTTATATTTAAAATACTATTTTTAATCTTAACGCCTATGAATTTAGGCAGGAAGAGGTCCAATTTTTGCTTTAGATCATTTAGATACTTAGGCTGTCGATTAGCAATGGATATTGCTATTGGAGTATACTTACAAAATCTTCCCTCTATTGCACCAGCAACTGTACCTGAATAAACAACATCATCACCCATATTACTTCCAAAGTTAATACCAGATATAACCTGATCTATTCTATTTTTAAGAAAGCCTCTAGTTGCGATATGAACTGAATCTGCAGATGTCCCATTGATGCTAAATTCTGATATATTATGTTTTTTCAACGTCAGATTTTTTGTTACAGATAACGAGCTACTACACGCGCTAACGTTTTTGTTGGGTGCAACAATAGTGGTTGCATAGTTATTAAGATACTCTTTAAGAGTCCTTATTCCTGGAGCTCTAAAGCCATCATCATTTGATAATAGAATTGTCATTATTTAAAAATAAATATAACAGATATAGTATAATTAGAAAATAACTTATTATTGATGAATAAAATGAATGATGAAAATAAAAAATTTAGAGATCTTTTTAATGAATCACTCAAGGATATTGATATAGAAAAAATCTATAGTGATAAAAGTCAAAACAATAATGCTGATGAGTATAATGATGATTTCGAAGAAACACTAATCAGCTTAGATTCGTTGATAGATACAGAATATCCAAGAGAATTTAGAAGGTCGGGTGTTAGAGACAAAACGTATAAAGAACTAAAGCACATCAATAGCCATAAAAAACCATACGCGACAATAGACCTTCATCAATATGATTCAACTTTATCCGGACTGAATGCGCTTAACCAATTTTTTAAAGAGGAAAATGGTAGACATCAGTTTCTAAAAATAATTCATGGCAAGGGTTTACATAACAAGGACTCAAAATCTCCAATGAGAGCCATGGTAAGAAGATACCTAATAAGCACTGAAAAAGTTTTGGCATATGTGCCTGCAGAGAAAAATGATGGGTATGATGGTGCTACATATGTTCTAGTCAAGAATTGATTTGGTTTCTCTATCATTCAAATAACTATAAGAACCGAGAGCTATTCTATCAATCTTTATTGGACCGTAAGAAGTCCTCTTGAGTAATTTAATTTTGTAGCCTAGTCGAGCAAAAATTCGACGAATTTCCCTGTTTTTCCCGGTGTAAAGAGAAACTTTGTATTGGTTTTTTTTATTTTTGTCCTTACGTATCTCACGAAATCTTCCAGTTTCATTTTTACCAATATCAATACCATTAAGCATTATTGTTCTGTGATCAAAACTAATAGGTTTATCTACACTAACTAAGTAAACTCTCTTAATTTGAGACGATGGATGCATCAACTTGTTAGCTAAAAAACCATTATTTGTGAAAAGAATTAACCCAGATGTTGCCACATCTAATCTTCCAATATTTAGCCATCTTTGATCAATTTTAGGTAATTGTTCAAAAACAGTATTAGTGACTTTAGAAGACTGTCTAGATACAATTTCACCTATCCTTTTATGATAAGCAATAATAAGCGTTTTCTTTGATAGAAGGCTATCCGTGTATCTAATTTCTTTACCAAAGATATTAATCACATCATCGTATTTTACTTTATCTCCTAACCTTGCATACTTTCCATTGATTTTTATCTGCTTTGCTTCTATGAGTTTCTCGCACTTACGTCTAGATATTAGGCCTATTTCTGTAAGGAATTTTTGAATTCTTAGCATTTTACTATTTTGTCAATGGTTATGGTAAAGTAGAAATTATGAAAAAACTTAATATTGCAATAGTTATAGTATCAGATTCGAGGACACTTGAAACAGATAAATCTGGCAAACTTTTGAAAAAGCTCATCGAGGAAGATGGTCATAAAATCATTGAAAGAGTAATTGTGCCAGATAACATATATGAAATTAGATCAATTGTTTCTCAGTTCATAGTAAACAAAAAAATAGATGTGATAATATCAAGTGGTGGCACAGGAATAACTGGATCAGATGGAACACCTGAAGCGATTAAAGTTATACTTGATAAGGAAATCGAAGGTTTTGGAGAACTTTTTAGAATGATTTCTTATGAGCAAATAAAAACATCATCATTACAGACCAGATGTTTGGCAGGTGTATCTAATTCTACTTTTATTTTTGTTCTTCCTGGGTCTGTGCACGCATGCAAAACTGCATGGGAAGAAATTATCTCTCATCAACTTAATAGTGATACAAAGCCATGCAATTTGGTAATGTTAATGCCCCGACTAAAAGAGTAATCACACGTTTGGCTCTTTTATTTCTGGTAATTCATTAATCGAGCGAAGATTAAAATGATCAAGGAACTTCTTTGTTGTTGCAAGTAACTCTGGTTTCCCAGGTGTATCTTTATGCCCAACAATACGTATCCACTCGTACTCAATCATATTTCTTATTATTTGTGGGTTAACACTGACACCTCTTATATTCTCTATATCTCCTCTTGTTACTGGCTGCTTATAAGCGATAATTACTAACGTTTCTAAAAAAGCTTTTGAAAACCTTGAGGATATTTGTTTCTCCAACTTTACTAACCATTCATCATAACCATTTTTTACTTGTATTCTAAATCCACTCGCCACCTCTACAATTTCAAATGATCTATTTACATATGATTTATTAAGGGTTTCTATAGCTTGTTTGATAACGCTTTTTGAAGGTTTATCGGAGTCAAACAAATCAACTAACTCTCTCGTTGAGAGTGGATTTTGGCTAACGAGCAATGCACTCTCTATGATAAGTTCTATATTTTTTATTTTACTCATTTTTCAATTTCAAATAGATTACAGAAAGTGGCTCGTTCTGAAACAAGTCAATAATATTCTCTTTTACTAGCTCTAGAATAGCTAAAAAAGTTACCACAACTCCCATCTTGCCCTCAGTCACATCAAAGCAATCTGTGAATATAGTACTAGGATTATTATTCAGCAATTCTAATACTCTGGTCATCCTCTCTCTTACAGACAGAACCTCGGTATTGATCTCATGGGAAGCATTTATCTCGGCTCTTTTCATAACATCTAAAAAAGCCTGTTCAAGCTCCTCTATATTTATCTTCGGTAAATCTTGTTTTTTTTCAAGTTGATTAAAAATACCAGAGGCAATAAAGTTATCTCTATTAAGTCTAGGGATCATATCAAGCTCTGAGGAGAGATCTTTATACTTCTGGTATTCCATCAAACGTTTTATTAAATCTGCTCTAGGATCATCCTCTTCATTATCATCAGTGTCATTTGGTATTAACATTCTAGATTTTATCTCTGCTAATGTCGCTGCCATAACAAGATAATCAGATGCTAATTCAAATTGCATTCTTTGCATCATGTTTATATATTCTATATATTGATTAGTGATGGGTAATATTTGTATATCAGTAATATCTATGTTTTGCTTTTTTATTAAGTAAAGCAACAAATCTAAGGGTCCTTCAAATTGCTCCAGGATAACTTGGAGTGCGTCAGGCGGAATAAATAAATCTTCTGGGATTTCTACTACCTCTACACCGTTTACTTTAACAGTAAAATTTGATGATGGAATGTTCATTAGCTCTTCAAACCCATAAGATCATGAATCTCTGAAATAGTCACAGCCGATATAGATTTTGCTTTATTTGCTCCATCCTGTAAAACTTTATTTAAGAAGCCTTTGTCATCAATTAATTTTTTGATTTCACTTGATATAGGTTCTATTAGATCAATTAGTATATCTGTTAAATCTGACTTGAATTCTGAAATTTCTCTTCCTGCAAATTTTGTGATAACGTGTTCTTTGCTCTCTCCTGAAACGGCTGAAAAAATATTTAACAAATTAGAAATTTCTGGCCTATCAATGAGTGATGATTCATCATTTGGCATTTTCATTGAATCTGTTTTTGATTTCTTAATCTTTGTTCTAATGTCATCGTTGCTATCTGTCATTAATATTCTTGAGTAAGAAGAGCTATCTGACTTACTCATTTTCTTATTTCCATCTCTTAAACTCATAATACGTGTATTGTTATTCATCACTGGTTCTGGAAGTGGGAAAAAATCGAGTCCATAATCAGTGTTAAATTTATGTGCAATATCTCTAGATAGTTCAAGATGTTGTTTTTGATCATCTCCAACAGGGACATGTGTAGCTTTGTAAAGAAGGATGTCTGCAGCCATTAATACAGGATACGTGTAAAGGCCAACAGACGCATTTTCTCTATTTTTACCTGCTTTGTCTTTAAATTGTGTCATTCTGTTCAACCAACCAATTCTAGCTGTACAGCCTAGTAACCATGCTAATTCAGCATGTTGAGGCACAGATGATTGATTGAATATAATGTTTTTTTCGCAGTCAAGACCCGCGGCTATAAAGACAGATAGAACATGATGTATTTGAGATTGAATGGTCTTAGGATCTTGCCAAACGGTGATTGCATGTAAGT
>CAJWIW010000007.1 GCA_913041865.1 uncultured Gammaproteobacteria bacterium | reverse complement strand
TCCTATGTCCTTGAATTAGAAAATAATACCATTAGAATAATTGGTGGAATTAGTTTTATAACTGGCTGTGTCTTGTTGGCATTTTTAATGTATTAACTACTATGAGCGATAGAAATTTTTTTATACCTGGCGGAATTGAGTATTTTATGCCCGGAGATGCTGAGGCTTTTGATGAGCTTAGAGCTAAAGTCAAAAAGATCTTTAATAAGAATAAATATATACATGTAATACCACCTATAGTTGATAACCTTCCTAATCTTCTTGGTCTTAATTCAAGCGATCTTGATAACCAGACTATTGCATTCATAGACAAAGAGTCTGGGAAAAAAATAGGATTAAGATCTGATATTACGCCACAGATCGCAAAAATTGATTATCAATTTAGCAAAGCAAATATCTCTAGGTTCAGTTACATGGGCGATATTTATAGATCTACAAACAGTAGTTTTGATAGAAAAAATCCTTACCAAGTAGGGGCTGAAATTTTTGGATGTAGTAATAAAAGTCACGATATAGAGATAATCTCACTCATGATTGAAACTATTATGTTATCAAGAAAAAAATCCTTAGTCGTTGAAGTTGGGGATGTGTCTATAATCAATAAATCTATTTCACTTTTATCACTTGATAATAAAGATAAATCGAAACTTGTTACAATGATTAACTCAAAGAACATTAATGAACTAAGGATATTTTTGACAGATCTTAAAATTTCGAAGAGCAAAATCGAATTTTTAGTAGAGCTTATTAGAATAAATGGTGATTATAAATGTCTTAATGAAATAAAGCTTATACTTAAAAAATTTAAATTTGACAATGACAACATTATATCTGACCTTAAATATATTGCAGATAAATTACTATTAAAGTACAAAGCGATAGATATTATTATAGATATGTCTAATCTTTATAATTTAGACTATCAAACTAATTTGTCTTTTTCCGTATTTGTACCAAATTTTAGGAAGGCTATTGCTACTGGTGGTAGATACACAGCATATACGAGAGATAAGCAAAAAAGACTTGCATCAGGTTTTAGTTTAGATTTGAAAGACTTATTCTTTCTTATAAAAGAGGATGATGCCGATGTCTAATATATTTCTAGTAGGAACCCATTGGGGTGATGAAGGTAAGGGCAAGATAGTAGATGTTCTCTCTGACCGTGCTGATGCTTGCATCAGGTTTCAAGGAGGGCATAATGCGGGTCATACTCTAGTGATAAATGGTGTAACTACAATTCTTCATTTAATTCCATCTGGTATCCTCCGCGACAATTGCAAATCCATCATTGGTAATGGTGTTGTAGTGTCTTTGAGTGCGTTGAATCAAGAGATTGAATCCCTAAAAAAATCAGGAATTAAAATTGATACAAAACTATTCATAAGTAAGAACTGTCATATAATATTACCTACTCATGTTGCCTTAGATGTTGCCAGAGAACAAGCACTGGCAGAAAAATCGATAGGCACAACTGGTAGAGGCATTGGACCAACTTATGAAGACAAAGTCTCTAGGCGCGGTATAAGGTTAGTTGATTTTGAGTCTAATATTTTTGAGAGTAAATCGAGTGATTTAATGTCTTATCATAATTTTATTCTCGATAAATACTATCATCAAAATAAAATCGATATAGAAAAAGCAGTGAATGAAATGAGAGTTGAATACGAAAAAGTGAAAGATTTAGTGAGTGACACCACCCATCTAGTAAATGAACTATCTTCTAATTCAAATTGTATCTTTGAGGGGGCACAGGGGACAATGCTTGATGTAGATCATGGCACTTATCCGTATGTCACATCCTCCAATACTACTTTAGCGGGCTTACTATCGGGATCTGGTTTGAATGTAAGTAACCTTGATTATTCATTAGGTATTGTAAAAGCATACACCACTAGAGTAGGTCATGGACCATTTCCATCAGAGCTAAATAATGAAATAGGAAGGAATATTGCAAAATGGGGTGGTGAGAAAGGTGCCACGACTGGAAGAGATAGACGATGTGGCTGGCTGGATTGCAAAATACTCAAAGAATCAGTTGAACTAAATAGAATCAATGGACTAGCATTAACAAAATTGGATGTTCTTGATAATTTAGATAAGATTAAAATATGTATTGACTATGGTGATATAAATTATCAAACAATGAGTACTCCAAATGTTAAATATATAGAGATGAATGGATGGGAGAGCCCAACTGTGGGTATAAATAATTTTAATGATCTACCTCTCAATGCAAAAAAATATATAGAAAAAATAGAGGAAATTTGTGAAACAAAAATAGCAATAATTTCAACAGGTCCTGATAGAAGACAAGTTATAAGTAGAGATGATATCTTCGCTAAATAATGAATAAAAATTATTATATTTACGGTATCCATACATGTATTGCAGAACTAGAATCCTCGACTAAGTTTATTAAAGAAATTTATATATCCAGGAAAACAAAGAATAAACTTGTCAAAAAGATTGAAGAACTAGCATTTAATAAAAAAATTAGAGTTTCACACGTTGACAAAGATCAGCTAACCATTATGTGTCAATCATCAAACCATCAGGGTGTGGTTATAAAATCATCTAATTTATCTGCCATTAGTCCTTTTGATATGGATAAGTTTTTACAAATTTCAAGTACACCTATGATCTTGATAATAGATAGTGTTCAAGACCCTCATAATTTCGGTGCATGTATCAGAACTGCTAACGCTGCTGGCGTATCATTGATAGTTAAACGAAAGACAAATTCTGTAGGTCTGACACCAACTGTCCAGAAGGTCGCTTCTGGAGGATGTAAAAATATTACAATTTTCGAGAGTAACAATATTATACAAGTCATGAAGACACTAAAAAAGTCCAATATACCAATCGTCGGAACAGCTGATTCTAGTACGGAGAATATTTATAGCAAACGTAAGTTTCCAGATGGATTTGCGCTGGTGGTTGGCTCAGAAGACGAGGGTATAAGAAAATCTGTTATGGAATATTGCGATTACGTAGTCAAAATACCCATCTACGGAAGTGTCGATTGTTTAAATTTATCGGTAGCAACAGGCGTAGCTTTATATCAACTAAGGGAACACTTGAAAAATACCTCTGACTAACGTAATATCCGCTTAATGAGCAATATTAACAAAAACTACGAATTATTATTGATGTTTGATGTGAATCAGGATGATGCCGAGACTATTTCAACAGTTGATAAATATAAATCTACTATCGAGTCTAAGGGTGGCTCCATCGATCGTCACGAAGATTGGGGTGTAATAAAAATGGCCTACATGATTGATAAAAATAATAAAGCTAGATATATTTTACTCAATTTCCAATCTACAGCTGAAGTTCTTGATGAATTATCTAACCTAATCAAATTCAACGACAGTATAATCCGCCATTTGTTCACTGTGCAATCAGATAGCATAACAGAACCATCAATAATGATGCAATCTAAAGAGAGGACTGCTTAATGAGCACAGTTAAAGACAATAAAAAAACAACAAAATTCGTCGATATCGATTATAAAAATATAGGCATCTTGAGAAAGTTTATCACTGAATCAGGAAAAATTTCACCAAGAAGAGTTGCAGGCACAACTGCCAAAGAACAAAGACAAATCAACAAAGCCATTAAGATCGCAAGATATGTGGCTTTATTACCTTTTTGTGATAATCATAAAAAATAATGAACGTTCTTTTACTTAAAAAAATAAAAAAACTTGGAGATATCGGTCAAGAAGTGTCCGTCAAAGCAGGTTATGCTAGGAACTTTCTTTTCCCAATGAAGTTTGCACTTCCAATGACCAAAGAAAATATTGCGATAGTTGAACAGAAGAAGCAAGAATTACTCAAAATCGAAAAAGAGCTAAAGGATCAGGCAATAGAAAACCAAAAGCAGTATGAAAACTATGAATTAGTATTCGATGTTAATATTCATGAGGAAAATAAATTATTTGGCTCTATTAGTCTACAGAATATATTAGATAAACTTTTAGCTGATGGAATGCAGGTACAAAAAAGAGATATAAATATGCCATTTGGACCTATAAAAGAGCTATCTGATAACAATATAGTAACAGTAAGCTTGCATCCAGAAGTAAAGGTTACCATACCAATCAAATTGAATGTGGTAAAGACTGGTAACACAGAAGAATCGTCTAGTAAAGACTAAGTTACCAAACAAAAAATATTTTTTTAAGCTAGAATATACAGATGGTAACTTCAATCCCATCAACACCAAAAGCGATAGAAGCCGAGCAAGCACTACTAGGGTCCCTGATAATGGAATCGACATCTTGGGAAAAGATTTCTGACAGACTTCAACCAACCGACTTCTTTGATGTAAAAAATAGAACAATTTTCAATGAAATTTATGAGCTAGCATCTAATGAACAGGTAGTTGATTTACTTGTACTAGAAGAGGCTCTTAAGAGTAAGGGAAAGTTGGATGGGATAGGTGGTAGAGAGTATTTAGCAGAGCTTACAAAAATTGTGCCTACTCATGCTCACATTACGCAATATGCAGATATTATAAAAGAAAAATCTATCTTGAGAGAGTTAATAAATATCAGCACCAAAACAATAAATAGCGCTAATCAGACCGATTTGGGAGATGTTAGAGAAGTTCTAGATAAGGCTGAACAAGATATTTTCAATATAGCTGGAAAAACGAGTACTAATTTTGATTTGCAAAAAATTGGCCCAGTTGTCAAATCGTATATTGATAAAATATATCTCAAGAAGAATAATGATGAATTAGACTATTTGCTCACCGGATATAATGAATTAGATAAACTTCTATCTGGTCTTCAAAAATCTGACTTAATCGTAATAGCAGGTAGACCATCTATGGGAAAAACTGCGTTTGCAATGAATCTTGCTCAAGACATCGTTTTCAATCAGAAGAAAAAAGTTGGATTTTTCAGTTTAGAAATGTCGTCAGAGTCTATTGCGCTTAGAATGTTATCTTCATTAAGTACGGTTTCACAACAAAAAATAAGAACTGGTGATTATGAAGCATCACCTAAGGATACAAGATCTGTGACTTCTGCTATAGAGATGATGCACGATTGTGATTTTTATGTTGATGATACTGCGGCAATTTCACCTATGGAACTCAGGGCAAAAGCTAGGCGTATGAAGCGAAGCTCTGGTATCGATGTGATTATGGTTGACTATCTTCAGTTGATGTCTATCCCTCGCTATTCTGAAAATCGAGTTAATGAGATTGCAGAAGTAACACGGTCACTAAAAGCATTAGCAAAGGAGTTAGATATCCCAGTGATAGCATTATCTCAATTGAATAGGAGTGTTGAAGCAAGAACAGACAAGAGACCATTCTTGTCGGATTTAAGAGAATCGGGTTCGATAGAACAAGATGCTGATATGATTATATTTCTTTATAGAGATGAAGTTTATAACGAAGATTCAGATCAGAAAGGGATAGCTGAAATTAGAGTAGAGAAACATCGGAATGGTCCTATTGGTGTCGTTAAGCTGACTTGGGTTCCACACTGCACGAGATTTGAGGATTACATACCACAGATATATGATGGTGGTGTCCTATAATCTCTAATCCTCTTCTATGAGTTCTTTTTTGTTTGGCTTTCCTTCCCAATCCTTAGCATCACTAGGAGGTTCTTTTATTTCTGTGATAATAGGCCACTTTTCAGATAATCTTCTATTTATTTCCAGAAAGTCCTTATTACTATCATCTAGATCGTCCTCAGAGACTATGGCTTCGATAGGACACTCAGGCTCACATAAACTGCAATCAATACATTCTTCAGGGTTTATAACAAGAAAGTTTGGTCCCTCATGAAAACAATCAACGGGGCAAACTTCTACGCAATCAGTATATTTACACTTTATACAGTTTTCTGTGATAACATAGGCCATTAGAATACTATTTTGCACCAATTGTAGATTTAATGCACATGAAAAATATAAAAAAAGTCGTGATACCTGTTGCAGGATTTGGTACACGTTTCCTTCCTGCAAGTAAATCAATACCTAAAGAGATGTTCCCTATTATAGATAAACCTCTAATACATTTTGCAGTAGAGGAAGCGATATCTGCAGGCATTCGAGATGTAATTTTTGTAATAAGTAGAAATAAGAATAGTGTTATAGATTATTTTGATCGTTCCCCGGAATTAGAGAATGAGCTCGAAAAAAAAGGTAAAAAAAATCTTTTAAATTCTTTAAAAGCTCTACAAAGTAATAAGATTAACTTTTTTTTTGTAAGGCAAAAAAAACTTTCCGGTGTAGGAGATGCAATTTTATGTACTGAGAAAATTATTAACAATGAACCATTTGCAATAATGTTTCCAGATGATCTTATAAAATCAAAAATAGGATGCTTATTTTCAATGATAAAAATTTTTAATGACACAACTTCTTCTATCGTTGCGGTGGAAAGAGTTTTAAAAAAGGATGTGAGTAAATATGGTATAGTAACTTGTAAATCTAGACGTAGTAAAGTATCAGAAATTTCATCAATTGTAGAGAAACCTAAGCCACATAAAGCTAAAAGCAACCTGGGAGTTGTTGGCCGTTTTATTTTAGATCCAAACATTTTCAAGATATTAAAGAAAACAAAGCCTGGGCATGGAAATGAGGTACAATTAACAGATGCAATAAATGAACTTGCATCTACCAAAGATGTACTAGCCTATGAATTTGATGGAACCCGCTATGACTGTGGGAGTAAATTGGGTTTCTTGAAGGCGACTTTGAGTTACGCAAAAGATCATCCTCATGTAAAAAAAGATTTTATGAAAATGATAAAAAAAAATGATTTCTAATATTCTATTGATGGTAGAACTATATTCGTTTATTATGCTTTAATTATTCCCCGGTAGCTCAGTTGGTAGAGCGAGTGACTGTTAATCACCAGGTCGGCGGTTCGAGTCCGTCCCGGGGAGTTATAATTCGATTAATTATTTATTATTATGCAGAATATTAAAAGAGGCGCTAACACAACATCAGTACAAATTGATGCATACAAAATATTTAAACCAAACCTAACTCCAAAGGAGATGCTTGAAGCAGGAGTCTTTGGTGGACACTATTTCAAAGGTGACGTAGACGAATATCCAAAATATTGGTTTAAGAATGCTAAAATCAACGATAAAAATTATGATGTGAATCTTAACTATTTCAAGGTCAAGGCAGGTCTACCAATGTCACACTGGATTTCGAAAGGTTGGATTTTTAAAGAAGATCCGCTGGGTTGGTTTCAGTGGTACTGTAGATTTTATCTAGGAAGACGAGTAAAGGAGATGGATCAGATACAGATCATGAGGTGGTATAATTTTGGTCCCAGACATATTGGAGCTATAAAAAAAAATTGTAAGATAAAGGACTTTACTTGCCGAGCAAAACAGAGACAGGCTCTTTTGCAGTGGGCTTTTGATCCTTTTTTTTGATTAAAAATATTTAATCCTTAGCTAGATTACCAATAAGCCAGTTACTGTAATCTGTGGAACTTTTAGAAATATCAATGCAAATTATCTCAGGGATTTCATATTTATGATTTCTCTTGATGATTTCTTCAATAGAATGGAAGAACTGTCTCTTTGTTTTTATGATAAGCAATGATTCCTGTGTATTTTTTAGCTCACCTTTCCAGATATACTTACTTTTAATATTAGGAAGTACATTTATACAAGCTATGTAATCTGATTGGACGAGAATATTCGCTAATGCCTCTGCTTGTTCGTCATCACTAACGGTTGTAAGAACTATTGCTAGGTCTAGTTGCATAAATTTTAAGACAAAACGGACTTTATTCTTGTCATTGCATTTTCAAGAGACTTCATATCTATAGCTATAGATAATCTTACATGACCATTCATACCAAAAGCACTACCAGGTACAACCGCAACCTTAGCTTCATTGAGTAACTTCATAGCCAAATCATTATCATTTGAGAGCTCACTATTTTGTATATACTCTTTGAATGATGGGAAAACATAAAAAGTTCCATCAGTCTCTTTACATAAAACTCCTTTGATCTGATTGAGTTGTTTTACAACAAAATCGTGTCTTTTTTTGTACTCAGCTCTCATGTTTGGCAGCTCTTTACATTCACTCGACAAAGCTGCGCATGCTGCTGCTTGAGATATAGAACTAGCACAAGAGGTGCTCTGGGATTGCAGAGTTTTCATTTTTTTTATTATCTCACTATTACCTGCTGCATAGCCAATACGCCAACCAGTCATTGAGTAAGCTTTTGAAACACCATTTAAAATTATTGCTCTCTCTTTAAGGTCTGGTGATACGTTTAGGATATTGTGAAATTTTTCATTATGCCAATGGATATGCTCATAAATATCATCAGAAGAAATATAAATATTTTCAGTAGAGAGAAGTACTTCACTAATGTTAGATAATGTTTTGCTATCAAAATATTTTCCACTCGGGTTATTAGGACTATTTATCATAAGCAGTTTAGTTTTATCTGATAAACATTCTTTTAATTGAGAAATGCTAATGTTGAAATTATTTTCATAAGTTGTTTTTAGCATAATTGGTTTTCCACCAGCGTAAACTACCATATCAGCATAAGATACCCAATATGGCTGTGGAATTACAACTTCATCTCCATCATCTATCAGAACTTGAAGCATGTTGAATATAGACTGCTTACATCCAGCCGATACAATTATTTCATTAGGCTCAAAAGATAATTCGTTCTCATTTTTAAATTTATTTATTATTGCTTCTTTCAGCTCAGGAGTACCATCTACAGAAGTATATTTTGTTGCACCGCTATCAATTGCCTTTTTTGCTGCATCTTTAATGTACTGTGGAGTATCAAAATCTGGCTCACCCACGGTAAGAACCAGAACATCCTCTCCCTGAAGACGCATTTCATTTGCCTTAGAGGTGAGCGCCATTGTTGAGGACGGTTTGATTAATTTTATTCTGTTCGAGAATGCCAATTTTTTTCCTTGATACTTTATCGTACCATAATTGGTCCTTTCAAGTAAACTTCATGTTAATATATCAATATGAAGTCTTTTAAAATTAAATCTAACTACACACCATCGGGAGATCAGCCAACAGCGATAGAGTCTTTGGTAACTGGAGTCAAAGAAGACCAAAGACATCAAACTCTTCTGGGAGTTACGGGCTCAGGAAAAACATTTACTATGGCAAAGATAATAGAAAGAACTAATAAAACAACACTGATCATGGCTCCCAACAAAACTTTAGCAGCTCAGTTATATACAGAAATGAGAGACTTTTTTCCTTCAAATTCTGTAGAATACTTTGTATCTTATTATGACTATTATCAACCAGAAGCTTATGTGCCAGTGTCAGATACATACATAGCTAAAGACGCTTCTCTTAATGAACACATTGAACAGATGAGACTCTCTGCAACTAAATCTCTAGTAGAAAGAAAAGATGCAATCGTAGTAGCAAGTGTTTCAGCGATTTACGGTTTAGGAGACCCAAAAACATACTTAAAGATGATACTCCATCTTGTCCAAGGTGATGTAATTGATAGAAAAAAAATTCAGCATAGATTGGTTGAGCTGCAATACGAGCGTAACGACACTGAGCTAAGAAGAGGAACATTTTCTGCTAAAGGAGAGATAATAGATATTTTTCCTGCAGATTCAGAAAAAGATGCTCTGAGAATTGAACTCTATGATAATGAAATAGAAAATTTGTATATTTTTGATCCTTTAACAGGAACGGTTATTAAAAATATTAAAAGGTATACAGTATATCCTAAATCACATTATGTTACTCCACAATCAATAATCGATAATGCAATAGCAGAAATAAAAGTTGAGTTAAAAGAACAATTAACCTACTTTTCAGGACTAAATAAGCAATTAGAAGCACAACGTTTAAGGGAGAGAACTAATTATGACTTAGAGATGATGTCTGAGATGGGATACTGTTCTGGTATAGAAAATTATTCCCGTTACATTGCCGGCACAGAGCCAGGTGAGCACCCACCGTGCTTGTTAGATTACATGCCAAAAGATGGTCTAATTATAATAGATGAGAGCCATGTGGGAGTTCCTCAAATTGGCGGCATGTTCAGAGGAGATAGATCACGTAAAGAAACTCTTGTGAATTATGGTTTTAGATTACCATCAGCATTAGATAACAGGCCACTAAAGTTTGAAGAATTTGAATCATATAATTTTCAGACAATTTATGTTTCTGCAACTCCAGGAAACTACGAATTAGACAAGTCAAGTAGCATTGTAGAACAGGTCATTAGACCAACTGGATTAATTGACCCTACTGTTCAGGTAAAACCTTCGGCCAATCAAGTTGAAGATGTAATATCTGAGATAAAAAGCGCAATAGAGAACAATAACCGTGTTCTAATTACAACACTTACAAAAAAATCCGCAGAGGATTTAACTGAACATATTGAGGGTTTTGATATAAATGTCAGATATCTTCACTCAGATATTAATACTGTAGAGAGGGTAGAAATCATTAGAGATCTAAGGAAAGGAGATTTCGATGTATTAGTAGGGATAAATCTTTTACGGGAAGGTCTAGACATACCAGAAGTGGAATTAGTAGCTATTTTAGATGCAGACATGGAGGGTTTTCTTCGCTCTGATAGATCCCTTATTCAAACAATAGGAAGGGCAGCGAGAAACATCAATGGGAGAGTTATCTTATATGCGGATACTATAACACCCTCAATGCAAAGAGCTATTGATGAAACCGATAGACGAAGGGGTATTCAATCTCAATTTAATAAAGCAAATAATATTAAGCCAATGTCAATAAAAAAAGCAATCAAAGAGACTCTTGATGACGATAATTATATTTCAAACAAAAAATTAGAGAAAATATCCTTTACACCGAAAGTTAAGAAAAAGTTTCCGCATATTGATCAATCCAATGTTGTTAATGTTGTAAAAGAACTCGAAAAAGAAATGTTCAAGTGTGCAAGAGAACTTGAATTCGAGCAAGCTGCTAAAATCCGTGATCAGATAACATCATTACAAGATAATTTTCTAGATATGCCGAACAAACAAAAGAAAAAGCAGAGATTTTAAAATAGTATTTGGGCTTGTTAAAAGGTTATCTGCATGTTAATTTTACATTTTTAGGCGCGTAGCTCAGCTGGTTAGAGCGCCACCTTGACATGGTGGAGGTCGTTGGTTCGAGTCCAATCGTGCCTATATAGAGGTATTTATGTTTAATGTAAATGTGAATGATAAAGAATTTAAGATTGACGAGAGTCTTTCTATCAAAGAATTTTCTAGAAAATATTTTAACGATGTACATATAGTAGCAGCTAAGATCGACGGTAATTTAAAGGATCTAAGTGATCAAATTTCTAAAGACTGTAATTTATCCTTCGTTACTGTAGATCAAATTGAGGGATTAGAGATACTAAGGCACTCGTGTGCCCACCTATTAGGACATGCTTTAAAACAAATTCATCCTGAGGTGAAGATGGTTATCGGACCTGTTATTAACAACGGGTTTTATTATGATGTTTATACAAAGGATCCAATATCTGAGACTGAACTTCCTAAAATTGAAAAATTAATGAAAAAACTTTCAAAAAAAAATTATCATATCGTAAGAGAGGTTGTAACAAGAGATAAAGCAATTAAGGTTTTCAAAGACAGGAATGAAGATTACAAACTAAAGTTGATCGATGATATACCTGATGGTGAGACTATCGCTATATATCATCATGAAGAATACATAGATATGTGTCGAGGTCCACACTTAGTGAATACTAATTTGCTTAAGCATTTCAAGTTAATGAAAGTTTCTGGCTCATATTGGCGTGGTGATTCAAAGAATCAAGGCCTACAGAGAATTTATGGTACTGCCTGGGATACCGAAAAATCACTTGATGATCATCTAAAAAAATTACAGGAAGCTGACAAAAGAGATCATAGAAAATTAGGACAGCGCTTAGACTTATTCCATTTTCAGGAAGAGTCACCTGGTATGGTTTTTTGGCATAATAATGGTTGGTTCATTTTTAATACTGTGAAGACATATATTACAGATTACTTGATTCAAAATAATTATCAGATAATTGATACACCTCAAATTCTTGACAAATCATTATGGCAAAAATCTGGTCATTTAGATAAATTCTCAGATTTAATTTATGAAGTTTCGTCAGAAGATAAAAGTTATGCTATTAAACCGATGAGCTGCCCTGGTCATATACAAGTTTTTAATCAAGGTTTAAAGAGTTATAAAGATCTTCCTCTTAAATATGCTGAATTTGGAAAAGTTCACCGCGATGAACCCTCTGGAACACTCCATGGTTTGCTGAGAATAAGAGGATTCACCCAAGATGATGCGCATATTTTTTGTACAGCTGAACAAATAGAATTAGAAATAAGTTCGCTAATAGATAATATTTATGAAATTTATAAAGTATTTGGTTTTCACAGAATTAAAGTAGAACTCTCTACAAGGCCTGAAAAAAGAGTTGGGAGTGATGAAATTTGGGATTCATCTGAAAATGCACTTAAAAAGGCTCTGGATAAAAATAAAGTGGATTGGTCTATTAACGAGGGTGATGGTGCTTTTTATGGCCCTAAGATAGACTTTTCATTAACTGATTCACTGGATAGAGAATGGCAATTAGGAACAATCCAATTAGATTTCTCTATGCCGGAGAGATTAAATGCAAGTTATATTGATAAAGATGGCACAAAGAAAGTACCAGTTATGATTCACAGAGCCATGTTGGGTTCAATTGAGAGATTCGTTGGAATAATAATTGAAGAATATGCAGGTAATATGCCGCTTTGGTTAGCACCCACTCAAGTAGCAATAATGAACATTACATCTAGTCATGATAGCTATATGGATAGTGTCGCCAAGAAACTAAAAAGAAAGGGATTCAGAGTCAATTCTGATAATAGAAATGAAAAAATCAGTTTAAAAATTAGAGAGAATACAATCGCAAAAATTCCATATCTAGTGATTGTAGGAGACAAAGAGATGGAAAGTAATACAATTTCTGTAAGGACTAGGTCGGGAAATGATATTGGTCAGATGTCTGTTGATAAATTTGTTAAAATGTTGGAAACTCTTGTAAGAGATAAAAGTTTAACTACATAGGAGATTAATATAGCAAATAATAGAAAACTTCGAATGAATACACGTATTAATGTTCAGGAAGTCAGATTAATAGCATCGAATGGTGATCAAGTAGGCGTTGTCAAAACTACCAAAGCGTTAGAACTAGCACAAAATGAAGACTTAGACCTTGTAGAAATAGTACCCAATCAATCACCCCCTGTTTGTCGAATTATGGATTACGGTAAATTTAAATTCGAACAATCAAAAAAAGCACATAGCGCTAAGAAGAAACAGAGACAGATTCAAGTTAAAGAGATTAAATTTAGACCTAACACCGAAGAGGCTGATTATCAGGTGAAATTGAAGAGCCTGAAGAAATTCTTGAAAGCAGGTGACAAGGCGAAAGTTACAATGCGATTTAGAGGTAGAGAGATAGCCCATCAAGTGATTGGTCGTGATTTCTTAACCAGAGTTCAAACTGATTTAGATGAATATGCTGTTGTAGAGCAAATGCCATCTTTTGAGGGAAGACAAATGGTAATGGTTATGGCGCCGAAGAAATAATTGTCATATTTCACATAATTACTGTATAATTTAATCGTTTTTATAAGTCTAATAGAGGTCATTATGCCAAAAATGAAAAGTAACAGTGGAGCAGCTAAACGATTTTCCAAATCATCTTCTGGAGAATACAAAAGAGCTCAATCACATAGACGTCATATATTGACCAAGAAAAGCACTAAACGTAAGCGCCATTTAAGAGATTATATGACAGTAAGTAAAGCTGACAAATCTCTTGTTAAGCGTATGCTACCATAAACTATGCGAGGATTATCAAATGGCAAGAATTAAAAGAGGGGTTGTAGCCCACTCAAAGCACAAAAAAGTCATGAAATTAGCAAAAGGCTACAAAGGCGCTAGAAGCCGTGTTTTCAGGGTGGCTAAACAAGCAGTAATTAAAGCAGGGCAATACGCATATCGTGATCGTAGACAAAGAAAAAGACAAATAAGAGCACTATGGATTGCTAAAATTAACGCTGCAGCACGTTTACACAACATGTCTTATAGTCAGTTAATTGGCAAACTTGCTAAGTCTAGTAATCAAATTAACAGGAAAATGCTAGCAGATTTAGCTGTAAATAATGCTGATAGTTTTGCTGCGTTAGTGAATTCAGTGAACTCATCCAAATAATAGTACTTTTCAGTGGAACCACAATACACTTCACTTGTTCAAATCTTAAAAGAAAAATTAGATACCTGTAAAACTGAAAATGAACTGCTAAAAATTAAAGCAGATTTTTTAGGTAAAAATGGACTGATAACAAAAGAGTTTGCGAATATTCGCGATGCTTTAGATAAGAAATATACTGGCCAACAGCTTAATCTACTCAAAACTCAGGCTGAGACTCTCATAAAAGACAGTTTATCGAAAATTCTCAATTCTCAGATTTACGATAATGCAATAGATGTTTCGCTACCCGGTAGAAATATTTCTAATGGAACGAGACATCCTATTTCATTAACAATTAACAATATCTCAAATATATTTAGAGGATATGGTTTTAGAATAGAGCAAGGTAATGAAATAGAAACTGAATTCTATAATTTTGAAGCTTTAAATATACCTCCTAATCATCCAGCTAGAGATATGCATGATACATTTTATATTGATACAAAAAAATTATTGAGAACACACACATCCTCTGTACAGATTCATTCTATGATGCGAACTGGCGCACCTATTAAAATTATTGCTCCAGGTAAGGTCTATAGGTGTGATTCGGATCCCACACACTCACCAATGTTTCATCAACTTGAGGGTTTATATATTGATAAAGAAATAAATTTTTGTCATCTTAAAGGCATCCTAGAGAAATTCATTGCCGATTATTTTCAAAAAAGAATAGAAACAAGATTCAGGCCCTCTTATTTTCCATTTACAGAACCTTCGGCAGAGCTAGATATAAAATTTAGGGGAGAATGGCTCGAGGTTCTTGGCTGCGGCATGGTTCATGACAACGTTCTTAAGAATGTCGGTATAAATACAAAACAATACTCTGGATTTGCTTTTGGCTTAGGAATTGAGAGATTTGCTATGCTAAAATTTGATATCCGAGATCTCCGATCATTTTATGAAAATGACATGAGTTTCTTAAAACAGTTTAGAGGTTTAAGTTAGATATGAAGATCACAACTGATTGGTTGAAAGAGTATTTAAACTACCCGAAGAGCCTCAATCTAATAGATAGCATGACCTCTTTAGGACTTGAAGTAGAGAGTTATAAGAAACTTGGCAAAGATTCTATTATTGATATTGACATTACTCCTAATAGACCTGATTGTCTGTCCATTTATGGTATTGCTCGAGATCTCTCGGCAAAGCATGATCTTAAATTAGGTTCTATCAAGAAATATAATTTAAACATAACAAAAAAATCGAAAACAATTAACAAGATTGATCACAAAATCGCGCCAGTTTATTCTGGTTTGACTTTAACAAACTTTAATAATAAAAAAAAGACACCTGAGGTTATTGTAAAAAGGTTGAAAGCTTGTGGTGTTAATAGAGTAAACTTCATTGTAGATCTAATTAACTTTATTATGATCGAAATTGGCCAACCAATGCATGCATTTGATCTTGATAAATTATCAGGACAAATAAATGTGAGAAATTCAAAAAAAGGGGAAACCATAGACTGTCTAGATGGTAAATCATATCAATTAGTCAGTAATACGCCTGTTATAGCTGATGATTCAGGTCCTATTGCTATTGCTGGTGTTATTGGAGGTCAATCTACAGCAGTCGATTTTAGTACGCAATCAGTATTCATTGAGTCAGCTTATTTTATTCCGGATCGAATAAGGTTGTCGTCAAAAGATCATCGAATACAAACTGATTCGTCTCACAGGTTTGAGAGGGGAGTTGATCCTTTACTACAAAACATCGCACTAGAGAGACTTGTCTATGTTATATCGAAGGAGATAAATATAGAAGATGCAGATATTATCGCCTCTTCAAAATATAAGCTAACCAAGAAAAACAAAGGCAAGGTATCTTTATCGTTAAATGATATGTTTAAAAGATTAGGTGTCAAAATTAATGAAAAATTTGTCATCAATGCCCTTAGAAAACTTGGTTTTAGCCCAAAAAAAACTAAGAAAGATATCTTGCAAATAGTTATACCATCTCATCGATTCGATATTTTCCAACAAAATGATCTCATTGAAGAAATAGCAAGACTATTTGGATATGATAATTTCCCTGCATGCTTACCTAGCAAGATAGTCGACTATGACCTTTACAATAAACCTATTGGAGATGTAATAGCAGATAATCTAGTATCTCGAGGTTACAATGAAGTAATAAATTATACTTTCATTCCTAGAGGGAGTCAGACATTAGACTCTAAAGGTAATAGTATTATTTCCTTAATTAATCCAATAACAGAAGATAAAGCTGAAATGAGAGTGAGTTTAATATATTCACTTCTAAAAAATGTTTCTTATAATAAAAACAGACAAAAATCATCAGTAAAACTATTTGAAATAGGCAGAGTATACTCGTTCACAAAGAATAAAAAGACTTTAGAAAAAAATGTTATCGCAGGTGTGATAACAGGATTTAGTTTTCCTGATAATCTTAAAGTAGATAAATCATTGGTGAGTTTTTACGATGTCAAGGGTGACATATTATCTACTCTTCCAAATTTAGAAATAGAGCGTGAGTCCAAAGAATCGTATCTAGAAAAGAACTGTCAAGCCTATATCACTCAGGGAGTTAAGAATATTGGTATACTAGGACATGTTAAAAGCAACCTCTTGACGAATTACGATTTAAAAGGTGAAATAATTTATTTTGAAATTGATTTAGATCAGGTCGCTCAACTAGATTCACTTAAAGTCTCCGAATTTTCAATATATCCCAAAGTACTGAGAGACATAACTATCGTTTGTGATTCATCCTACGTTGGCAGCACCCTTATCAAAAAAATTAGAGAAAAATCTTATAAACACATGATTAATATTAGAATAAGTGATATATTTTATAATGAAAGTAACAATTCCAAGAATATAACCTTGGAAATAACGTTCCAAGCCAAGGATCGTACTTTGGTAGACAGGGATGTGTCTGGGGAAATGACTAACATTGTGTCTACAATCGAGAGTGAACTTAAGCTGAAAATTAAATCATAGATGACTATTACTAAAAACACACTTGTTGAGATGTTGCATAATGAAGTTGGTCTTAATAAACGTGAAGCAAAAGAATTTATTGAGTTATTTTTTGAAACACTCAAAAAAAATTTGGAAAATGGCAAGGATATTAAAATATCAGGATTTGGAAATTTCACTCTCAGAGATAAAAATGCTCGGCCAGGCAGAAATCCTAAAACGGGTGAGGAAGTTTTAATAAAAGAAAGACGAGTTGTAACATTTAAATCTGGACTTAAGCTCAAGAATAAACTTGAGGGTTACGAAGGAAAAATAGATGAACAATCAGGTTAATATACCTAATAAGAGATATTTTACAATAGGTGAGGTATCTAAAATATGTGATCTAAAAACTCATGTCCTAAGATATTGGGAACAGGAGTTTCCTCAACTTGATCCTATTAAAAGGAGAGGCAATAGGAGGTACTATCAACAAAAAGACTTGATATTGGTTTTAGAGATTAAAGACCTATTGCAAAACCAGGGTTATACTATTGAGGGAGCTAAAGTGAAAATAAATAATCCTGAGATTGTTAGTAGCTCAACAAATACTAATAATCAAATTGTAAGTCAGTTAAAGAGAGATCTAGAGGAGTTACTTGAGCTGCTAAATAAATAATGTCATCTAAAATTGTACAAAAATATAAGTATCAAACGTACCCAACTAACAAAGTAAACAATCTCAGGTATTACTGTTTATCTGAGGATTTAAATGTACCAAGTGTTACATCAATTATTAGAGCCTCAAAAGCTAATCATCATCGTACCATACAAAATAAAATTACTAGTCCAATGGAAGTGGGCGATATGATGCACAAATATTTGCAACAGTATCTGACAGATGCTCCAGATACAATTATTAAAACGTCTAATTCATATCTTGCAGAGTCTCTAGCACAGATAGTTATTGAAAACTTAATTATAAAATTAGATCAGATATGGGGCTCAGAAGTCTCTGTTTACTACATGGATAAATATGCAGGTACAATTGACTTGATTGGTATCTATGATGGAAAAATATGTGTTATTGATTATAAATCCTCATACAAAACTAAAACAATAGATGAGTTAGAAGATTTTTTTATACAATGTGCAGCATATACTGTTGCTCATGATTGGCAATATGATACAAATATTGATTCTATGATGATTTTCCAAGTTACACGAGATGGTGATTTTGAACAAAATTTAATGAATTCAAATCAGATGGAAATTTATAAGCTTAAATGGTTTAATAAATTAGAATCATTTTATTCGGAGTTAACTATCAATGAAAGTAAATCCTAACGATCTTTTAGAGGAAAACAAAATATTGTCTCAGAAAGTTATTGAGATAAGGGGGTTGGTTTGACCTCTCTAAAATAGAGCAGGAGATACTGATAATCAATAAACAGCTGGGGGATGAAAATAACTGGGATAATAAAAATTTAATGCTTAATTTGCAGCGTGAACACAAGAGCAAAGCTAAGTTGAAGGCCGAAATATCAAAAATTACAGAAAATATCGATTTAGTAGATTATACGCTCAAAACTATTATTGAAGACAATAGTATAGAAGAAAACATTCCTTTAATAAATGAAATGGAATCGATATTATCAGAAACAAGTAAAACCTTGAGATCTTTTACGACCTCTTTAATGTTTAAAAATAAAGAGGATTCATATGATGCTTTTTTAGATATCCAGTCAGGCTCAGGTGGTACCGAAGCTCAAGATTGGGTTGAGATGTTGATGAGAATGTACATAAAATGGATAGAATCTCATAATTTTAAATGTGAAATTATCGAAGTTACTGAAGGTGAAGTTGCTGGCTTGAAAAGTACATCACTAAAAATTTCAGGTGATTATGCTTATGGTTGGCTAAGAACGGAGACAGGTATACATCGTCTTGTACGAAAATCACCATTTGATTCAGGTAGCAGAAGACATACATCTTTTGCATCGGTTTTTGTCTATCCCAAGGTAGAGAATGATATTGAGATAGATATAAATCCTGCAGACCTTCGCATTGACGTGTATAGAGCTAGTGGAGCAGGGGGGCAGCATGTAAATACTACAGAATCCGCGGTTAGAATTACCCATCTCCCGACAAAGATTGTCACTCAGTGTCAAAATGATCGTTCACAGCACAAGAACAAAGACAATGCTATGAAACAACTTCATGCTAAACTATATCTATACGAACAAGCGAAAAAGAATGAAATCAAAAATAAAGTCGAATCTGAAAAATCAGATATATCCTGGGGGAATCAGATAAGATCATATATTCTTGATGATTCAAGAGTAAAAGATCTAAGGACAAAATATGAGACTAGTAATACTCAAGGTGTGCTAGATGGTGATTTGGACCCATTTATAGAGGAATGTTTAAAGAAAGGTTTTTAAAATGACAGATGAGAATAAGTTAATTATTGAAAGAAAAAATAAGCTGAGCGAGTCAAGAGAACATCAATCAGCTTATCCAAATAACTTTGATAAAACTAATTCCGCAAGCGAGATTTCTAATGAGTTCGATTCTAAAACAAAAGAAGAGATAGAGTTGAATAACAAAGAGGTCTCAATTGCAGGAAGGTTATTAACCATAAGGTTAATGGGTAATTCTGCTTTTGCAAACCTTCATGATGATTCAGGTAAAATTCAAATTTATCTTCAAAAAAAACATATCGGTGAAAGCGCATATAAACTTTTCAAGATTTTAGATCTTGGTGATATTGTAGGAGTAAAAGGCAGTATATTTAAAACAAAAACAGGCGAACTTACTATTAATGTAAATTCTATCGTCCTTCTCTCAAAATCTCTAAGACCTTTGCCAGAAAAATTTCATGGCATAGCTGATGTTGAGATTAAATACCGTCAGAGATATCTTGACTTAATGACTAACCCAGCTAGCAAAGAAATATTCTTTAAGAGATCAATGATAATTAATCACATAAGAGACTTTTTTACTGATAAAGATTACACAGAAGTAGAGACACCAATGATGCATCAAATACCCGGTGGAGCTAATGCAAAACCTTTTATTACTCATCATAATTCATTAGATATTGACCTATATCTAAGAATCGCACCTGAATTATTTTTAAAAAGATGCATTATCGGAGGTTTTGAAAATGTTTTTGAGATAAACAGAAGCTTTCGTAATGAAGGATTGTCGATCAAACATAATCCTGAGTTTACAATGATTGAATTTTATTCTGCCTATAAAACCTATGAATACTTAATCAATTTTATAGAACAGCTAATTGCATCTCTTTGTAAATTACTTTCTATTAATCAAATTCACTCATATCAGGGAAATAAAATCCAAATTAGCACACCATTCAGCAGGTTAACATTCCATGAATCAATTATGAAGAATATTGATGACATTAATAAAGATAATATTGATGATAAAACATTTTTAGATAAGTATTGTAAGACGAATAAACTAGATAAGGACGCATCTTATACAGTGGATGAATTGCTATTAAAAATATTTGAAAAAGAGGTAGAGAAGAAATTGATTCAACCTACTTTTGTCACACACTATCCCACATCTGTATCCCCTCTAGCAAGATCTTTAGATGACAACCCAGACTTATGCGAGAGATTTGAACTATTCATTGGTGGCAGAGAGATTGCAAATGGCTTCTCCGAGCTGAATGATCCTGAAGAGCAAGCAAAGAGATTTAAGAATCAAGTTGGTGAGCAAGATGAATTAATGAAATATGATGAGGATTTTATCAAAGCTTTAGAATATGGTATGCCGCCTACTGCAGGTGCAGGTATAGGGATTGATAGATTAGTTATGTTTCTTACAGATGTACCATCAATAAGAGACGTATTACTTTTTCCTCAAATGAGACCTAAAAAATAAATCTTCGAATGATGAAAAAAAATCCTCAATTTCATTAAAGGATAATTTCATCTCACAATTATTTTCATCTATTAAATGTGCTTCTATATCATCTCCTATTACTAAAAGTATGTAATCATTGTCATGATGATAAATCTTAACTTGATTATCTATCATCTGAATCTCAATATTCCTCTTGATGAAAAAATCCTCAATATCTGATAGAATTTCATTTAAATTTGACATTGTTTAGGATTTACTTAACACTTCCGACATTCCAATGTAGTCACAAGGTTTTAGTTTCAATAGCTTATTTTTTTCTTTAACTGGAATATCTAATTCAGAAATAATTGCTTCGATACTTCTCTTATCCAACTTCCTACCTCTTGTATGTTTTTTCAAAAGCTCATATGGATCCTTCTGAGTGAATTTACGTGCTATCATTTGAATTGGTTCAGCTAAAACTTCCCAGCATTCATCTAAATCACTCTTTATTTTATTTTTATTTAATACTATTTTCTTTTGTCCTATCAAGATATTTTTATAACTAATAATTGCATAACCAAATGCTACACCAATATTTCTAAGTACAGTCGAATCTGACAAATCTCTTTGGAGTCTACTAATAACCAATTTCGAAGAAAAAAATGTTAATAAGGAATTAGATAAGCCTAAGTTACCTTCTGCATTTTCATAATTTATAGGATTAATCTTATGCGGCATAGTTGACGATCCAACTTCACCTTTGATATTTTTCTGAGCAAAATAGCTCTTAGATATGTAACTCCACATATCTTGTGAAAAACCTAACAAAACTGAATTAGTATGAGATAAAAGATTACAAATCTCGGTTATATAATCATGTGACTCTATCTGAGTAGTATGAGTATTTTGTTTAAGCCCGAGGTCAGCAATAAACTTCTGTGTGATTTTAGGCCAATTTTCATTTGGATATGCAACTAGGTGTGATGAGTAATTACCAGTAGCTCCATTGAACTTCCCCATAATTTTTACTTTTGCTAGTTTTTTGATTAACACATCTAGTCTTTTGTAAAAAATTCTCATTTCTTTACCCATTGTCGTTGGCGTAGCTGCTTGACCATGAGTATGAGATATCATTGCTACACGAGAATATTGGATTGATTTTTTATTAAGGTCATTAGTTATAAGTCCCAGCTGTTTCAACAGTAGAGCTAGACCATCCTTAATCATCAATGCATATGATAGATTATTAATATCTTCAGACGTACAGAAAATATGTACGAATTCTAAATACTTTTCTAAAGATTTATTTTTTTTTATCTTATCCTTTATGTAGTACTCGACAGCCTTAACATCATGCTTAGTAACACTCTCAATTTTCTTAACCTTAGTTGCCTCAGATGTGGTAAAATCTCGCACTATATTAGTTAAAAAAGTTTTATCTTTACTAGATAAGCTTGGCAACTCTTTGATCTGCCCCTCTTTAGATAGATGGATAAACCAGGATATTTCAACATACAATCTAGTTTTTATTAGATTATATTCTGAGAAAACAGTAGATAATTCTGTGCATTCATTGGCGTATCTGCCATCGAGAGGTGAGATTGATAGTAATTGATGTTTTTTCATTCTAATCTTTATCTCAAAAATGATATAATAGCACAAAATTAATTAA
>CAJWIW010000006.1 GCA_913041865.1 uncultured Gammaproteobacteria bacterium | reverse complement strand
TCTTCATCTTCAAATGACTCATGCGCCATAACGTGACACCAGTGACATGCGGAGTAACCAATTGACAATAAAATAGGCTTTCCCTCTTTTCTCGCATCAGCAAAAGCCTCTTCCCCCCAAGGATACCAATTTACTGGATTTTCTACATGCTGCTGAAGGTATGCGCTCTTTTCATTTTTCAATTTATTCATATAACACTTTGACCGATTTTGATATAGGCTATTATAATACAACTAAAGTTCAATTTATCATAAATGATTTATACACATAACATTGACCCAGTCATCATCTCTATAGGATTTATAGATTTGTATTGGTACGGAGCAATGTATGCTATCTCATTTTTGATAGTTGATTATATGATGAAAGCAAACTATTTTAACTTAAATATATATAATTTATCGAACACGCAAATCGACAAAATACTCCTGATATCTCTAGTTTCACTTTTACTAGGTGGGAGACTTGGGTATGTATTATTTTATAATCTAAACTTTTATTTGATGTCTCCCATAAAGACATTTTTTATTTGGGAGGGAGGTATGTCCTTTCATGGCGCACTACTTGGTGTTGTCTTTGCGGTATTTTGGTTAAGAAAGTCAATTGATATTAATTTCTTGCAGTTAACAGATTTTATAGTTTTGTATGTCCCCGTAGGGCTATTTTTTGGCAGGATAGGTAACTTCATCAATTCAGAGCTATATGGAGCCCCAACTGATTCGTCATGGGGAGTAATTTTTCCTGATTTAGATAATATTCCAAGACATCCATCAATGCTTTATGAGGCTGTACTAGAGGGTGTTGTTTTATTTATAATTTTACTGTTTCTATCACGTAAATATATTAATACACCTGGATACTTAACGTCCATTTTCCTAATCTTTTATAGTATATTTAGGTTTATAGTTGAATTTGTGAGAGTTCCAGATAGTCATATTGGATATCTCTGGAGTGATTGGTTGACTATGGGACAGCTCTTATCAGTACCAATGGTATTTTTTGGTGTACTACTCTTATTCAATATAAATAGGAGACAATTAAAGTGAGACAATATCTTGAATTACTTGATAAGATCATGTCAGAGGGACATCATAAGAATGACAGAACTGGTACTGGGACATCATCTATTTTTGGTTATCAGATGAGGTTTGATTTACAAGATGGATTCCCCTTATTGACTACAAAGAAAATACATTTCAAATCTGTTGTGCATGAGTTACTGTGGTTTTTGAAGGGAGATACAAATATTCGATATCTCAAAGATAACAACATAAAAATCTGGGATGAGTGGGCTGACGAAAGTGGTGAACTTGGGCCTATTTATGGGAGCCAGTGGCGTTCATGGAAGACAATCGAAGGTAAGTCAATTGATCAAATTCATAATCTTATTGAGAATTTACGAAATAATCCTGATTCAAGGCGTCATATCGTATCAGCATGGAATGTATCAGAAATCGATAAGATGAAATTACCACCTTGTCATATATTATTCCAATTTTATGTGAGTGATGGCAGACTATCATGCCAATTGTATCAGAGAAGTGCAGACGTTTTTTTAGGTGTGCCATTTAATATTGCGTCATACTCATTACTCATCATGATGGTTGCTGATCAACTCAATCTCGATTATGGAGAATTCATTCATACTTTTGGTGACGTTCATATTTATGATAATCACATCGAGCAGTGCAAGAAACAAATTACTAGAAAACCAAGAGTTTTACCTCGTGTAAGAATCAATAAGTCTGTAAAGTCGATTTTTGATTATAAATTTGAAGATTTCGATCTTATTAATTACGATCCACATAATCATATCCCAGCCAAGGTTTCAATCTAATGAAAATATCATTAATAGTGGCGATGGATAAGAATAATCTCATAGGGGCTTCGAATAAAATTCCATGGCATATTCCTGGTGAATTGAAAAGATTTAGAGACATAACTATGGGAAAACCCATAGTGATGGGACGAAAAACTCACGAATCTATTGGTAGACCCCTTGATGGAAGAATGAACATTGTTCTAACAAAAAATCAGAATCTTAGTTTAAAAGGTGTTGAGTGTTACACAAGTCTAGAAGAAATTATGAATAGTTTAAAAGACGAAGAGGAGGTTTTTGTAATTGGTGGTTCACAAATATACAATATCACGCTTCCTTTAGCTCATAGATTATATATTACTTTGATAAATAAAGAATATTCAGGAGACACATGGTTTCCTAGTATTAATTTATCTGAGTGGAAGATCATTGACATAAAAAAAATAAACGAAAAAACAACAAATACAGAATATAGTAATATTATCTATGACAGAACTAATGGATTACTCTAGGGATTGATAAAACAAACTCAGGAATCTCTGCGTCAAAATAACTATCCGAATCACTCAACATTTGATAGCTGCCTTTCATAGTTCCGAATGAAGTTTCCAGTAACGTACCACTTGTATATTGATATTCGTCACCAGGATTTATATATGGTTGGTCTCCCACAACACCCTCACCTTTCACATTTTGTATTTTGCCATTGGCGTCTTCAATCACCCAGTGACGACTAAGCAGTTTAGCGCCCTCTGAGCCTTGATTAGATATCGAGACAGTGTACAGAAAATAGAATTTATTATTATCTGGATCTGATTCTTGCTGAAGGTATGATGTATTTACAGTTATTTTAATGTTGCTCTTCGACACTGAATTCCTCTGACAATTGTTGGTATTGACTATTCCATTAAGATGTTATCATAACATAGTTAGATGGTAGTTTTCAAAACAGGAATCTTATAATGAATATTAACGATAATAAAGTATTTGGTAAACTCGCAGAAAAGTATGAATCCGAGAAAGAGAAAATCAAAAAATCTCTGCTCGAACTAAAAGAAGTTCTTAAAACTGAATCTAAAGAATCTTCACAAATGCTGGATATTTACTATCAGTATATTGCCGGTGAGAAAATAAGCAAAGAGGACCTGGAGAAAGCTAATGAGCAATTAAGAGATGTTTTAAAGGGCCTTGGTGCTTTAGGTATATTTGCACTACCTGGAGGAGTACTTGCGATAGCATTCTTGGTTAAAGTAGGCAAATATTTTGGTGTAGATATTCTACCGAAAAAGACTTTTGATGATTAATTATTTAAATCCACTATCATCATCAAAGTAATCATCTTTATCTTTGATGTGAGACCCATGTACTTCTTGAACACGTGTGCCGAAAAACAGTGATGGGAATAATGCATAGAAAAATAGATTAACAAAGTACCACCACATATTTACTTCGAATATATTGAGTACCCCTGCAACAATAAGATTAATCCAAAACCAAAAAAAGAGTAGGAATTTGTCTGGATTGATAACCCATGGCATATGCTCTAGCATTAGAGTTGTAAAGTATTTTCCGTGCAACCCATGGAAAACGGTCAGAAACAGGACGAATATTATCGTTCCTACAAAGAGAGAGTATGCTAAGTTTTCAAATATACCAACACTGATCAGAAACTCTGGTAAGAAGTTCATATAACCAGCAGTTGAGAACCACAATATCGTAGTAGAGACCACCGCTTGAATAGATGATCTTTTTTCAATTGCATCGTAACCATTTTTTTTGTACAGAAGGTAAGCTCCAATAATGATTGATGCTATGACCGGATACAACACTGAGACTCCTAAGTAACTAGCTAAGCTACTCTCGATAGCTATCCATAGCAAAACTGTTGCTGAAGACGCATTCACAAAAGCTGTCACGCCTTCATGTGTAATCGATTTCCAAGTATCTCCCATATTTAAATCTCCTCTAGGATGTCCTTTTGTATTATAATTCAAAATTATAGCGATGGATAATCTTAATTTAGCGAAAAATAGCAATCTTTTCATTATTAGTGCACCCTCTGGAGCTGGTAAAACGAGTTTGGTTCGCTCAATTGCCGACCGTTGCGATTTTATTGCGTCTTCTATATCATTTACCACAAGAAAAAAAAGGGATTCTGAAACAAATAACAAAGACTACTATTTTATTAATCAAAAACTCTTCGAACAAAAAATGCTTAATAACGAATTCCTAGAATATCAAAAGGTATATGGTAATTATTATGGTACTGGTATAATAGAGACTTCTGAACTTCTGAGAGAAGGTAAAGACGTCATCTTAGAAATCGATTATAAAGGAATGATGAGCATAAAACAGATCTTTCCATCAGCAATTTCTATTTACATAGTACCTCCGAGTGTAGAATCGTTAAGAGAGAGGCTTGGTATTAGAGGTCAAGATACAGACGAAGTAATTAAGAATAGAATGAAGTCATCAATCCACGAGTTACTATATGCAAAATTTGCTGATTATGTTGTAGTTAATGACGATTTTACCAGAGCATCTAGCGAATTACTTAAAATCATACTCAGTACTAAAATAAACTCTTGTGGTGTGAAAACATGGCTTACACGTCTAACTAAGATTTACAATTAACCTATTGTCAATGCGGTTTATTCTGCTACAATAACCATCTATTTAAGTGAGTAAAATATGGCAAGAGTAACGATAGAAGATTGCATTAGAGAGATAGATAACACTTTTGACATCTGCACACTGGCAAGTAAAAGAGCTAAAGATCTTGCTTCAGGTGCTGCATCATCAATTGAGAGTAAAAATAAGCCCAGTGTTCTTGCGCTTAGAGAAATTGCAGAGAAAAAAGTTGGTCTTGATTATTTTGAAATAAGCAACAAACAAATAGCTGATTCAAAACTTTTCACTGGAATAAATGAGCAAGAAATTGTCGAAGAACTCAGCCAGCAAATCAATAATTCGGATCAAATAGATGGCAATATTACTGAAAGTACACTTTTGGACTCCTCTGAGACACAACCCGATGCAAATGATGGCACAACAATGCTAGAGGGAGAAACTGAACAATCTGTGACAAAAGAATCTGCAGCAATAACATCTGAATCTCCAGCTATTACTGAAGAATCTATTCAACCAGATATTCCTGAAGATATTGGCACAGATTCTCCAGAAAAATAAATCCTAAATCACTATCATATAATCTTTTCAGCTATTAAACTTTAGTTATGGATAATAGAAAAAGAGAGATTTTTGAACCGTCAAGTAAATATGTGAAGAATTTTCAAGATTTTAAGAAAAAACTTGCGAAATATCTGAACACTTATCAAATTAAAAAGATAGAAAAAGCATATCTGCTAGCGTCGGAGGCACATTTTGGACAATTGCGAAAAGATGGCGAAGATTATATTCTCCATCCTTTGTCTGCAGCTTCTCTTTTAGCCGACCTTCATCTTGATCATGAAGCTATTATGGCAGCAATATTGCATGATGTTATTGAGGACACGTCTTTCGACAAAGGTTATCTCGCAAAGAATTTTGGTAACAAAGTTTCTGAATTAGTTGATGGTGTCAGTAAACTAGATAAAATCAATTTCACTACAAACGAAGAGGCAGATGCGGCGAACTTACGTAAAATGTTACTTGCTATGAGTCAAGATATTCGTGTTATTCTCATTAAGCTGGCAGATAGAAAAAATAACCTAGATACAATTTCAGCTTTAGCTCCAAGCAAGAGAAGAAAAAAAGCGAGAGAGACCCTGGAAATTTTTGCACCAATTGCTCTACGTCTTGGCATACACTCTCTCAATAAAGAGCTTGAGAACTTATCATTTAAGGCTATGTACCCACTTAGGTACTCGATCTTGAAAAATGCGTTAATTCGTTCAAGAGGTAACCGTAATGAACTAATGGAGAAAATAAGAAAAGTCATTTTAAAAAAACTTGATAATGAGGAAATAAAAACAGATGTCATTGCTCGTGAAAAACATCTCTATGGGATTTATAAAAAAATGAAACAAAAAGAGTTAAGCTTTAGTGATATTCACGATGTTTTTGGCGTACGGATTATTTGTTCTGATGTGGATAGTTGCTATAGATCGCTAGGAATTGTACATAATTCATACACACCAATTCCTGGCCGATTCAAAGACTATATTGCAATACCTAAATCAAATGGATATCAATCCTTACATACCTCAATACTAGGACCCCACGGTCTCCCAATTGAGATACAAGTCAGAACAAAAGAAATGGATATCATGGCACAAACAGGTATCGCATCACACTGGTTTTATAAATCAAAAGATAAACCAATAGTTAAAAACTACACTCAAGAGCAACAATGGATTACAAATTTACTAACAATACAGAGGGATTCTGGTAATCCACAAGAATATCTAAAAAGCATTAAAGCCGACCTACATCCTGGCAAAGTTTATGTTTTTACGCCTAAAGGCAAAATCCTTGAATTGCCTAAGAAATCAACAATCATTGATTACGCATATGCTATACACACTGATGTTGGAAATAATTATTTTTCAGCTAAACTCGACGATAAAATAGTATCTGTTAACACAACATTGAAAAGTGGACAACGAGTTGAGATTATCACTAAAAAAAGCATAAGACCCGATCCAAGTTGGTTAAATTTTGCTGTTACAGAAAAAGCTCGTCACTCAATCAGAGCATCACTTAAGCTAATTAAGAAGAAAGATGCAATAATTCTTGGTGAAAAGCTCCTTAAAAACTCATTAAAGTCATTCAATCTAGAAATTAAAGAAATACCCAAAAAGACACTTAACATGGTCTTGGGAGAGTATAAATGTAAAAACATAGAAGAATTATTTTGTGAAATAGGATTAGGTAATAGAATCGCAAAATTAGTTTCCATAAGAGTTGCACCAAGTGAGAATTTACCAAAAACAAAAAAATCAAGCGAGGTAAATATTAAAGGTACCGAAGGTCTCGTTCTATCCTTTGCGAAGTGTTGCTATCCTATACCTGGCGATAACATATTAGGTCATATCAGTCAGGAAAAAGGAATCGTTGTGCATAAACATGATTGTAAAAGTATTAGAAAAGATAAAAAAGCTACTGACGAAAAAATAGATCTATCATGGGATGAAAATATAGAGGATCAATTTAATGCTTGTATAAAAGTGGAAGTTGAAAATCAGAGAGGTGTGTTAGCCTCAATATCCTCTGAAATCTCTCAGTATGAGTCTGATATAGTGAGTGTTCGCTATGATGACTCGAAGCAGACGGGTCATAACATAATGATATTTGTAATTACTGTTTCGGGAATCAAAGCACTGGACAAATTAATTAAAAACCTAAAGAAGAAGGAAAATGTTTTACGTGTTGAGAGGAAAAAAGGTTAATGCATAAAAAATCAAAATTTGGCTTAGAATTAATAGACAGTGAGGAAAAGACACATAGAGTACAAGATGTCTTTAGTTCAGTGGCAGCTAATTATGATTTAATGAATGATTTGATGTCTCTTGGTTCTCACAGATTATGGAAACAAAGGTTTTACCAGGTAGTTAAATTAACCAATTCTGATGTTTTGCTAGATATTGCTTCGGGGACTGGTGATATAGCGCTTCATTTTGCTAGAGTAAATAAAGGTATTCACCTTACATGTCTTGATCCAAATAAAAAGATGTTAGACCTTGCTAAGGACCGATTTATAGACTCTGGTATTCTAGAAAATATCAATTTTATAACTCAGCCGATTGAATCTTTTGTAAAGGATAACAGCTTCACATGTGCTACTATTGCTTTCGGTTTTAGAAATTTCACTAATCAAAAAAAATCACTCAAGAATATATATACATCGCTTAAAGTTGGCGGGAAAATAGTAATCATGGATTTTAAATCACCATCAAATAGCATAATTAAAGAAATATACGAAAAATATACAGATTTTGTGATACCCAGGATAGGAAAATATATTGCAGGTGATGAGAATAGTTATAAATATTTATCAGACTCTATAAAAACATATTTGAAACCAGAGGAACTCTCTGACCTCATGAAAGAAATTAATTTTCAAAATGTTACGCACGAAACATTAGCTGGCGATATAGTAACTATACATAAAGGCTATAAAATATGATCAAGGAGTTTACTATAAGGAATTTAAATAAATTCTTCCTGAGTGAAAAATTTACCTCATCAATGCCTAATGGTTTATTAGAAGATATCAATAACAAAAAAATTAAAATAAATATCGTAGATATACAGCAGGATGTTTGCATTAAGATTGATGAAAATAGGATAGTATTACTAGAAAAATTAGATGATATTGATGTTGAGATTTCATCCTCTTTTATAAACTTTCTTTTCTTTATACTATCAAAAGGATCAGACACTTATTCGTCGAAAATTAATATATCAGGTGATATTGAAACTGCCAATAAATTTAACGAGATATTATCTAAGTCATCAGAATTACGAGAACTAATAGCAAATTACATCGGAGGGGAGAATTTTGCTAAAATAGAGTCTGTGTTCTCCAATGTCACATCAAAACTATCTGATCTAGTTGGAGATAAACAAAAAGATATAAAAGATTACTTAATTCATGATCTGGAAGTTCTACCATCTAAAAAAGAAATTGAGAAATTCCTTGATGAGGTAGATGAGGTTAAAAGTCGAACAGAAAAACTTATGAAAAAAATTAAATAATTATGAGTAACTTTTTCCGTATAGTCCAAATAATTCGTCTCTTCATCAAATATGATGTCGATAAAATGCTTGTTGATTCGAATTTTGTCCAGAATAAAGGATATTTTTATTTCTTACCTTGGAATTGGTTTAGAGTAAAACCTGTCATAGAGGGGCCTAAAAAAATAAGACTGATGTTTGAGGAACTAGGTCCAATATTTGTTAAGTTAGGTCAAGTTATATCAACTAGAAAAGACTTGTTGTCTGTTGAGATTGCCGAGGAGCTAGCAAAACTTCAAGATCGTGTTAGACCTTTTTCTAGCGACGAATCAAAGAAGATTATTGAAAAAGAGTTGAAAAAGGACATACGAGATATCTTTTCTAAATTTGATGACGAACCATTAGCATCAGCTTCTATAGCCCAAGTACACTCTGCTCAGCTAAAGGATGGGTCAGAGGTTATAGTAAAAGTTGTTAGGCCACGGATTAAAAAAGATATAGAGAAAGATATTAGGTTAATGAAAATAATAGCAAGATATTTAACATCATTGTCTGAAGAATTTAAGAGAATGCACTTAATAGAGGTAGTGAATGATTATGAGATCCTAGTTTACGATGAGACAAATTTAATGAAAGAATCACTGAATGCAAAAAAAATTAAAGAAAACTTTCATGAATCTAAGTTAGTCTACATTCCTTCAATCTTTTGGGAATATGTCACAAAGAATGTATTGGTTATGGAGAGAACCTTTGCAACGCCAATTAATGATAGAAAAAAATTGATTTTAGAAGGTATTGATTTTAATGAGTTAGCAACGAGTGCTGTCGAACTGTTTTTTATTCAGGTATTTGAACATAATTTTTTCCATGCTGACATGCATCCAGGCAATATTTTCATCCAAAAAAAACAAGGTCGTGTGCAGTTTGTTCTTGTTGATTTTGGGATAATGGGCTCACTAAGCGCATTTGATAAAAAATATCTTGCGGAGAATTTCGTTGCTTTTTTTAATCGTGATTATGAAAAAGTTGCTAGACTTCATGTAGAGTGTGAATGGGTACCAAGAGATACGAACGTATCTTTATTAGAATCAGCTATAAGAGATAACTGTGAATCAATGCTTGATAAACCCATAAAAGATGTATCATTGAGTGAGATTATTTTAGGTCTATTTGATACTGCAAGAAGATTTAAACTCGAAGTTCAACCCCAGCTTGTCCTGATGCAGAAAACTTTACTTTATACTGAAGGGTTAGGCAGAGAGTTTTCTCCCGAATTAGACTTATGGAAAACATCCAAACCGATTTTGGAAAAGTGGATGAGAAAACAAAAAGGTTTATCTTCTATTTTGAAAAGGTTGCAAAAAAACTCGTATGATTTATTAGACATTTTGCCTGATCTACCTCAAATTATGAAAAGACTCAGTAATATTATTGATAGTGACAAATTGTCACTAGAAAAAAATATTGATAAGTTAGAAGATATAGAGAATACACTCTACGAAAACTCTCAGAGGAATTATAAATCATTTCTTATTTTAATTTCGGTTTTAATTTCTTCAATCAACTATTATCTCTATTCACTAAGCATACTTGAGCCATTTTTCTTTTATATAAGTTTATTTATCTTGTTCATACTATTTTCCATGAGGCCAAAAAGGAAATCAAATGTCGAATGAGAGAAGCTCCGGGGAGTTAAACGAACAACAATCTAAAGCTGTCAATTGCTCACTAGGTAATAAACTTATCCTTGCTGGTGCGGGTAGTGGTAAAACAAAAGTTCTTATTCATAGAGTAGCCGTGTTAATTAGAGACTTTAATATTAAACCCAGCAACATTTTGGCATTGACATTCACAAATAAAGCATCTAACGAGATGAAGCAAAGGTTGGAGAATATTTTACGAACTACCTCTCAGGGCCTATGGTTTGGGACATTTCATGGCATATGTAGGCGCATTTTAAAAATACACTGGAGAGAGGCTGGTATAAGAGATTTTTTTACTATTTTAGATTCACAGGATCAATTAAGAATGATTAAGAGAATAATAAAGCAGAAGAATTTAGATGAAAATCTTTATGACCCAAAACACCTTCAATCATTCATTAATAGACAGAAGGATAAGGGCTCTAGGTATGATAATTGTGATAATGATGATACCAAATATATAGAGATATATCGAGATTATGATCTTGCTTGCAGACAGACAAATAGTGTGGATTTTGCTGATTTGATTTTATTAACCTATGAGATGTTCAAGAGTAACCCAAGTATCTTAAATTATTACTCAAATAGATTTAAAAATATAATGGTTGATGAGTTTCAAGATACAAACACCTTACAATTCGAATTATTAAGGCTTATAAATGGAACTAATGGGTCACTTTATGCAGTCGGAGATGATGATCAAGCAATATACGGCTGGAGGGGAGCAAGGAGTAAGAACATCAAATATTTTACAGATCAATTTTCTGACGTCGAAATATTTAAATTGGAGCAGAATTATAGGTCTACAAATTCTATTTTATCTGTTGCAAACAAGCTCATTGAAAATAATACTGGTAGACTTGGCAAGAATTTATGGTCAGATTCTGACTCAGGAGATCCCGTTTTTGTTTATGAAGCATTTAACGATGACGATGAGTGTGGTTTCATTACAGAAAAAATTAGAGAATTAGTAACCAAAGGCTACAAGAGATCAGACATCGCCATTCTATATAGATCAAATTATTTATCTCGAAGAATCGAAGAAGAATTAAATTCAAAGTCTATTCCATATAAAATTTTTGGGGGTTTTAGGTTTTTTGAGAGAGCTGAGGTCAAAGATGTTCTGGCTTATTTGAGAGTTTCAGTAAACACAAGTGACGACTCTTCATTTGAGAGAACTATAAATAATCCACCAAGAGGACTTGGAGAAAAGACTATGAGAGTAATACGTGAACATAGTAAAATAAGTCAAAAATCTATGTGGGATTGTGTAAATGATCCTAATTTTATCTCAACTATTGGCGCAAGGGCTTCGTCATCAATTCAGTCATATCTGTCGATTATAAGAAACTTACAAAATATTATTAAAGATGCCAATCTCAGCACTATTATTTCTGAAATAATCAGCCTGTCTGGATTAAATAATTACTATGAGACAAAGAAAACTGATGAATCTTTGAGTAAACAAGAAAATTTGGAAGAATTAGTCTCAACTGGAGAGAGATTTTCCGCTAATAACTCAGATAGTGAAAATTTAATCCAAGATTTTTTGGATAATGCATCACTAGAAGCGGGGGAGTATCAGTCAAAAATTAACGAAGATCCAGTTCAGCTAATGACAATACACATGTCAAAAGGTTTGGAATTCCCAGTTGTCTTCTTAACGGGCTTAGAGGAAGGTATTTTCCCAAATGAAAATAGAAATATCACACCTGGCTTCATGGAGGAGGAACGCAGGCTATGTTACGTCGCTATCACCAGAGCCATGAAGAAATTATTTTTAAGTTATGCTAATTCTCGCTATATTCACGGTTCTTCAAGTTTTTTCATACCTTCCCGATTCCTTGATGAAATACCAGAGTCAATGTTACAGTCGGTAAAAAATAAATCAAAAACAGCATATCCTTATAAGAAAAACAACTTCGACAATGATCATAACCAGAGTATGGATCAAGATATTTTCAGTGATAAGTTCTCTATCGATCAGTCAGTGCCATTTATCAGAGTAGGACAAAGAGTCAATCATATGAGATTTGGGCAAGGGGTTATACTGAGTTATACTGGTAAAAATGAAGATCTTAAATTACAAATTAACTTTGAGAACTATGGAAAAAAGTGGCTTGTATTGTCTTACGCACAATTAGAATTCCTTAATTGAACAGCAAATGAAAAGAAGATATTTCATAAAATCTCTCGCAGCACTTCTGGGTACATTAACCCTAGGGACATCAGAATCTCGTGCGTCTGATAGAGAATATAATTGGAAAATGGTTACTTCTTGGCCTAAAAACTTCCCTGGTCTTGGAGTTGGAGCAGAAAATTTAGCCAACCTTATAAACTCATTATCGAATAACCGTCTCAAAATAAAAGTTTATGGTGCTAATGAACTAATACCTCCTCTAGAAGTATTTGATTTTGTTGCCCAAGGTGGCGCAGAAATTGGTCATTCTGGTGCCTATTATTGGAAAGGTAAAAGCCCTGCTTGTCAGTTCTTTTCATCGGTACCTTTTGGTCTTACGTCGCAAGAAATGAACTCATGGCTATATTATGGTGGTGGCATAGAACTTTGGGAAAAACTTTATAATAATTTTAACCTTGTACCACGCCCAGCAGGAAATACTGGAGTACAGATGGGCGGTTGGTTTAATAAAGAAATTAATTCAATGGATGATCTTAAAGGTCTCAAAATGAGAATACCAGGACTTGGAGGAGAAGTTTTATCAAAAGTAGGTGGAGTCCCGATAACACTTGCAGGGGCAGAGATATTTACCGCACTTCAAACTGGTGCAATTGATGCTACCGAATGGGTAGGCCCGTACAACGATAGAGCATTTGGTCTTCATAAAGTAGCAAAATATTACTATTATCCTGGATGGCACGAACCAGGACCAAGTATCGAGTGCATAATAAACAAAGACAGTTATTTACAACTGCCAGACGATTTAAAGAAGATTGTTGATACTGCATGTAAGGCCGTTAATATTGATATGTTATCTGACTATAGTATGAAGAATATGTTAGCACTAAAATTCCTTAAAGATAGTGGTATCGAAATAAAAGAATTTCCATCAGAGGTGTTAGATGTTTTGAGAGAAACTTCCAGTAGCGTTTTGAAAGAATTATCTTTACATGACGATATTTCACTGGAAATATACAATTCATACATAAGTTTCAAAAACAAAATTTCTCCATGGACAAAGATATCTAATTTGTCATATCTAAAAACTAGATAATTCAGTTAAAAATAATATTCGGAAGCATAGTTGCTAGTTCTGGAATTAAAATAATCAACATGACGACAGATAATTGTATTATAACAAAAGGAAATACTCCTTTATAAATTTCTTTAGTGTCAATATTATTTGGTGTCACTCCTCTGAGATAAAATATTGAAAATCCAAACGGAGGAGTTAAGAAAGATGTCTGTAATATCATTCCTATCAATATTCCTATCCAAACTGGATCAAACCCTAGTGTAAATAGAATTGGGCCGAATATGGGAATCACAATGAAAATTATTTCTATAAAATCTAAAATAAAACCTAATAGGAACATCAAAAATAAAACGATAAGTAAAATATAAAACTTATCGAGTGAGTCATTTAAGAATAATGACTGAATTGCCTCTTCACCATTTAATCCCCTAAAAACTAGTGAAAAAAGTGTGGCACCAATTAATATCATGAAAATCATACTAGTTAGTTTGATAGTTTCTCTTGAGCAATTATTAAGTACATTAGAATTTAGTTGTTTTTGAACAGTTGAAATCACAATAGCTCCTAGTACTCCTAGTGCCGCTGCCTCAGAAGGAGTTGCAATTCCAAGAATTATTGCACCTAAAACTAAAAGAATCAGTAAAATAGGTGGGATAAAACTGGAGGATAAGTTTACCTCGTGAGACTTATCGGAGTCAGTTTTTAAGTTCTTATGAAATAGCTTTATATAAAAAATGTACAAAATAGGAAGTAAAATTCCTGGTATAACCGCCCCTGCAAATAGCTCTGCGATTGTAACTGTTTCTGGTGAAAATATACCCATGTTCAATTGAGCTTGTTGGTATGCTGACGATAGAACATCTGCTAGCAAAATTAAAACAAGTGAAGGTGGGATAATTTGACCTAATGTTCCTGATGCACATATTACCCCACAAGTTAAATCTTTCGGATAATTATTCTTAATCATCACTGGAATAGATAATAACCCTAATGTAACTACACTAGCACCCACTATTCCTGTGCTAGCTCCCATCAACGCACCTACAATTACAACAGAGATAGCATAACCACCACTAGTGTTGTTATAAATTTTATTCATTGCTTTAAGTAGATTCTCAGCTATCTTCGTTTTTTCTAAAACCAAACCCATAAAAATAAATAATGGGACAGCAAGCAGGTTTTGATTTGTCATTATTCCAAAGACTCTGTTCGGAAAAGCCATGAGAAAGGTGAAATCAAACACTCCTAATATAGACCCGATTAATGAAAAAACTAAAGATGTCCCAGCTAGAACAAAACCCACTGGGTACCCTGTTAGTAAAAGCCCAAAGGTAAAAGTAATAAATAGAATAAGTAGCGAGTATTCTGTCATGACTTCAGTTTGACGAAGTTATCCAGTAAGTTTGAGATGCCAGACAAAAAAATTAGTATCCCTGACATAGGAATTAATGATTTGAGTAAAAAAACATAATCTAACCCTCCAGATTCACCTGATCCTTCAAAAATATCCCATGATGCAAAAACCATATCTGAACTAATATAAATAATAAAAACTGAGAAAGGTATTAAAAAAATTAAATCAAAAAATATACTAATTTTTATTCTCTTATTATCGCTATAGTTACGTGAAAATATGTCTATCGATACATGAGACCTATCTCTACAAACATAGCTTATGCCTAACATAAATATTGTTGCATGAAGGTACATAACAAATTCTTGAATCGCTACGCTCCCCCATGCAAAAAAATATCTACCTAGTATAATGACGATTAATATTGCAATCATTATTATGAGCATGCCTATCAGTAATTTTGATACCATATCAATAAAGTTATTTATTCTTGAGGATAAAAATTTCATTCTTTATTTATAGAATCAAGAGAATTCAAATTTCTTGTGAGTATGTTTTCAAAAAAGCTTGGATCTTTTATATGAGTCATTTCACCTATTTTAGGAAAATGAAGATCATGTAATCTTGATAAATAAAATCGAAGACCCGCTGATGCAAGAGCATACGAAAAGTACTTTCTCTCTTTTTCACTTATTTTTCTATTTTTCTCGTAACCTAGAAAAAGCTTATCTAGTTTATTTCTATCAATAGAGCCATCATCAGATGTACACCAATCATTGGCAACTACTGCAATATCATATAGTAAGACACCGTCACATGTGTAATAGAAATCTATCATCCCAGAAATACTATCATTATTAAAAAGCACATTATCTCTAAATAGATCTGCATGTATTTTACCTCTGGGTAATTCCTCATCTGTAAATAACCTATCAAGGCTCAAGGATGTTTGAATTATTTCACTTTGTTTTTTAGAAATTAACCCGTTTAATTTATCAATTGTATTTATTTTCCATTTTATATCTCTAGGATTATTTAATAAGGATTGATACCCGGAACTTTTTTGATGAAATTCTGATAATAATTCTCCAACTAATACACAATGTGATTCAGTTACTGTAGAAATTGATTTACCATCTAATTTTTGGATTATCGCAGACGGTTTTTTAGATATGTTGACGGAAAGTTCACCAGTATTAGTAGTCTCGACCGACGCGCATCTGAAACTCTGCTTGTGCAAATAATTCATAAATTTTAAATATTCATCTGAAATATCTTTACTGATATTTTCGAATATCGTGAAAATATATTCATTTTTTGTTGTTATTAAAAGATAGTTTGTGTTTTCAATACCATCAGAAATCCCCTTTACATCGACAAGCTGGCCAATCGTGTAGTTCTCCAGATGATCTGATAGGGCATCTTTTGTTATTTTTGTATATACTGACATTACAAGATATTTATTATTATATGTTTCGTTTGATTTTACACTCTATAGGGTAAACTATTTTGATCAATAAAAAAAAAGAAATTTTCGTTATTATAGATGGATCCTCTTATCTTTATAGAGCATTCTATGCTCTCCCACATCTAAAAAATAATAACGGGTCGCACACTGGAGCTATATTTGGTGTAACTAATATGATAAATAAACTCCTTAATGATTTTTCACCAAAATATGTTTGTGCTGTTTTTGATGCTAGAGGCAAGAACTTTAGACATAGAATTTATAAGGAATATAAAAGTAATCGTAAATCAATGCCAACAGAATTATCTGAACAAGTCGAACCTATTTTTGATTTCTTAAAATATATGGGTATTAAAATTATACAACATCCAGACGTGGAGGCCGATGACGTTATTGCATCACTAGTAAATAAACACTCAACAAATATTCAAACCTTTATTTCTTCAGGAGATAAAGATCTTGCTCAGCTAGTAAATAAGAATGTCTCACTTATGAATAGTCTTGATGGAAAACAATTGGATCAAGATGGAGTTAAAAAGAAGTTTGGCGTAGCTCCCAATCAAATAAAAGATTATTTGACTTTGGTTGGTGATTCATCTGATAACATACCAGGTGTTCCTAAAATTGGACCAAAGACGGCAGTGAATCTTTTGGATAAGTATCTCGATCTCAATTCTATTCTAGAAAATATTGACGAACTTAAAACTAATTTAAGAGAGAATCTTCAAAATTCTCTCACTACAATAAAGCTTGCACAAGAATTAATTTCTCTAAAATCTGATATCGACTTAAGATCAAAAATCGATGATTATAAGGTCAGCACACCAAATGAAAAGAAATTATCTACTTTCATAAATACATATAATTTAAACAAATTATCGAAAGATCTAGGTATTAAAAAAATTGAAAAAACCAATACCAAAGAGAGTAAGTATTCCATAGTTAATGAGATTTCAGAGCTTGATAAATTAATGAAAGCATGTTCGGACAAAAAAATCTTTGCATTTGATACTGAGACTGATTCTACAGACTCAATCAAAGCTAGTTTAGTTGGTGTGTCTATTTGCCTAGATATAAATACTGCTTTTTATATACCTATAAATCACCATAAAACTGATACACAAGTAGATTTAAAAACATTAATCTTGAAATTGCAAAATCTATTCATCAATAAAAACATTACTGTTATTGGTCAGAATATTAAATATGATATGAATGTTCTATATAAATATGGAATTACCATGGAGTGTAAAATTCAAGATACGATGATTATGTCATATATTATTGACTCGTCCGGGAAGCATGATCTAGATTCTCTTGCAGAAAAACATCTTAATATACAAACCATTAAGTATGAGGAGTTAGTTGGTAAAGGTAGAAAACAGTTAACATTATCAGATTTGTCTGCAGTTGATGTCTACAAGTATGCATGTGAGGACGCAGATATAGCTATGAGACTTTACCATTATTTCAACAATAAGCTAGAGAATCTCAACGAGCAATCAATGCTATACAAGAAAATTGAATTACCACTCATTAAAATACTCTCAAGAATGGAACTAGCTGGAGTAAAAGTAGACAACAAGAAGTTATCAAAGTTGAGTAAATATTTCGGAGAGAAAATAAAAGAGCTCGAAAATAGTATCTATAAAATTGTTGGACGTAACTTTAATATAAGTTCACCAAAGCAATTACAGGAGATATTTTATGAAGAGATGAATTTACCAGTTTTAAAAAAAACACCAAAAGGGCAACCATCGACAAGTGAGGATGTCATGATAGATCTCGCAGAACATCATGAGGTACCAAAGCTTGTTCTTGAGTATAGAAACCTATCAAAATTAAAGAATACGTACACAGATAAATTAGGAGAAACGATTAACGAGAGCACAAGGCGCCTTCACACTTCATATAATCAAACAGTTACAATAACTGGAAGATTATCATCATCTAACCCTAATTTACAGAACATACCAATAAAGACGAAAAATGGGAGAGATATCCGTAAAACCTTTATCCCTGAAGAAGGCTCAACTATAATATCTGCTGACTATTCACAAATCGAGCTAAGAGTGATGGCACACCTCTCACAGGATAAAACCTTACTAAAAAGTTTTAAAAACAATGAAGACATTCACTCAGTTACTGCAAAAGAAATTTTTTCCATACCTGGCCAACCAAGTGATCAGCAAAGACGCGTTGCAAAAACAATAAATTTTGGTCTAATATATGGCATTTCCTCGTTTGGTCTCGCTAAGCAACTTAGAATAGATAATTCAGAAGCTAAAGAATTTATCGATAAATATTTTCTCAAATACTCTGGAGTGAAAGAGTTTATGAGTGAGATAAAGAAGGAGGCAAAAGCCCAAGGTTATGTGAAAACTTTAGCAGGCCGAAGAATATTTTTACCTAATATTACCCACAGTAATTTTCAAATTAGGAGTGCTGCAGAGAGAACAGCTATTAACGCTCCCATCCAAGGAACTGCTGCTGATATTTTGAAACTTGCAATGATTGAAATAGACAAATGGTTGATTAATGAGAATGATAATATAAAGATGTTGATGCAAGTTCATGATGAGTTAGTATTTGAGGTCAAAGAGTCTTTTGTAACAGAGGCAAAATCAAAAATTAATAATCTGATGTGTAATTGCTCTAAATTAGATGTCCCACTCGTAGTTGATATTGGAATAGGAGATAATTGGGAGACTGCACATTAATTTTTACACAGCTGTATGTTTGAAGAATAGTATGTTTCATATATAATTACACTGGGATTATGATGAAATTACCTCACTATTTTATAATGATTTATTTTACCTCGATTTTATCGAGCGCCTTTGCTGGCGATATCGAAAAAGGTAAAGAGAAGAGCGCAACTTGCGCTGCGTGTCATGGAAGCGCGGGTGTCAGCATTAACCCAGAGTGGCCGAAACTAGCTGGTCAACATGCTAAATACCTTGAGACTCAGTTATATGAATTCCAAAAAGGACCTGATGGAACCAGGAACAATGCAATCATGTACGGAATAGCTCTAGCACTCAGCAAAGAGGATATTGAGGATATATCAGCTTATTATGCTTCATTAGATGTTTCAATTGGACTAACAGATGACGCATATCTTAAAGATGGACAAAATATTTATAGAGGCGGTAACATGGAATATAAAATTCAGGCTTGTATGGCTTGTCACGGTCCTAATGGTCAAGGAAATAGCTTAGCAGGAATCCCATCATTGTCAGGACAACACTCAGAGTACATTTACCAGCAACTAAAAAAGTTTCAAAGCACAGATAGAGCCAATGATTATAATAAAATGATGCGCAACATTGCATCTAGGATGTCTGATAAAGAAATGAAAGCTGTTGCGAAATATCTTGAAGGTCTATACTGATGAATAAATATTCTTCTGGCATAGTAAAACTTATCATTTGTCTTTTCTTTGTATCTACGGTGTCCTTAGCAGATCCTAAGTACGTCCAAATATCCAATCAAAAGCAAACCGAATATGACCAAATTGTTATATACGAGTTCTTCTGGTATGGTTGCCCTCACTGTTTTAATCTTGAGCCAACCATGGATCAGATCGAAGCAGATTTGGGCAAAGATACTATCTTGATAAAAGTACCTGTTTCACTTCGAGATACTTGGCAGAATCATGCAAAAGCATATTTTACCCTAAAACAGATGAATCTAGATGACGATCTTCATGTAAAATTATTTGAAGAAATTCACATTAACTCTCAAAGACTTGATACCAGAGACTCATTGAGTCAATTTGTATCGAATCACGGATACAACTCCAAGAAATTCGAGGAATTATTTGACTCATTTGGTACAGAGATTAGAATGAACAAAGCAAGTAGACTAGCAAGAGAGTATCAGATAAGCTCTGTACCCACACTTGTTATAAACGGAAAATATATGACTAGTGGCTCATATGTCAGTTCATACGATGAGCTAATAGACGTAGTAAATTTATTAGTAGAAAAAGAAAGACAAAACTGAGGTGGATATATGAGCGCAAGAGTAATTAGTGGCAAAGAAGTTGCAGAAGAGATACTAAGCAATGATCTAAGGCTGAGAGTAGAGAAACTAAAAGGCAAAAACATAGTTCCCAAGTTAGTTGTTATTCTTGTCGGCGAGATGAAGGCATCAGCCAGCTATGTGGCACAGAAAGAGAAATTTGCTGGTAAAGCTGGCATTGAGTCAGAAGTAAGAAGATTCGAAGATACAATTTCAGAAGAGGAAATTTTGGATGAAATTAATAAAATAAATACTGATAGTTCTATCCATGGCGTCATTGTCCAACTACCCCTTCCTAAACATATCTCTGTAACTAAAGTATTAAATTCTATTGATCCGTCTAAAGATGTTGATGGATTTACACCTAGCAATGTAGGAAAACTATTTCTAGGAGAGGATACACTTGTCTCTTGTACACCCAAAGGCATCATGTCTATTTTGAAATCGGCAGATGTCAATCTTACAGGTATGAATGTAACTGTTATAGGTAGATCAAATATAGTTGGTAAACCTGTATCAATTCTTTGTCAGCAACAAAATGCAACAGTTACGATGTGTCATTCGAAAACACGCGATCTTAACGCTAAACTTGCAGATGCGGATGTAATAATTGTTGCAGCTGGGGTACCCAAATTTATCAACGGTGATCAAATCCCTAATGGAGCAGTAGTAGTTGATGTCGGCATCCATAATATTGAGGGTAAACTTTGTGGTGATGTTGACTTCGAATCTGCGTCAAAAAAAGCATCTGCAATAACTCCTGTACCAGGAGGTGTTGGACCAATGACAGTCTGTGCTTTAATTGAGAATACGATTATAGCTGCTGAGAGATCATCTTAAGCGCCTGAGAAGATTTGAACTTCTGACCTTTAGCTTCGGAAGCTAATGCTCTATCCAACTGAGCTACAGGCGCAAAATACTTAATGATTTTATTTCAACTTTTAGTATAATCTACTTTGTTATTTTATTTAAATAGCATGCCAGATACGGAATACTATGACAGATCAACAATTTTTTAAAATTTTCACTATTGTCTCATTAATTATTGTATTTATTGCGATAGTCATAGGAATACTCTCTAATATATTCGCCTCGTATTCTATTCACCCGAGTCAAAACTACCAATCCCTAAATCAAGAAAATGAACTAACAAGAACTGCACCAGCAGGTAAGATAAATTTAGCGAGTAACCCTACTATCGAACAGACTGCTGCGGCAGCCCAAGTAAGAGAATCTATTTGTGATTCTATGGAAGGTGAATTTATAACCCACGAGGTAAAAATGCTTAACGCAAATAGTTCAGGAGCTATGGTATTTGAGCCAAGCTTCATAAGGATAAATACGTGCGATAGTATCAATTTTGAAATGGTAGATGCAGGACATAATGCAGAAACTGTTGCTGCACCAGAAGGAAGTATCGCATTTAATACAATGTATAAGGAAAGTACAATAATACAATTTGATACTAATGGGCTTTATTTATACCAATGTGCCCCTCATGCTATGATGGCCATGGCGGGAATTATAGAGGTTGGTGATTCAAATAATCTTGACCAAATGAAATCAGAAATTGAGAAATTCGAGTCCAATGTTATGATTCCTGAAGTAAAAACGAGAATGTCCGATTTATTTAGGCAGAATGTCAACTAATCATTTAGTTTTTTCTCGAGTGCCTCAATTTTCTCTCTAGTTTTTAATAGTACTTGTCTCTGAACATCAAACTCTTCTCTTGTTACTAGGTCAAGCTGGTGTAGATGATCTTCTAGTGTTCTTTTGAGAGCACTCTTGAACTCCTCACTGATTTTAGATGTCTCTGATGGTATGAGACTCTCTATTTTTTCTACAAGCTCAATTATTGATTTAGTTTTCATATTAGTGCACATATTTTGTGCAAATTTGTTGCATATACTATATTTTATAAACTATATCCTCCTATATCTAGTGTAATTGTTCAACAATTATCAAAATTAAATGTTTTATAAGCTTTTAAAAATACCATCAAAATTGGCATGGATTATGCATCTATATAAGTGCTGAACGATTTTCTTTTGATTATCGTCCGAGTAAATAATTGTAATTTAAACGTTAATATTTAATCCGGAGGGAAAAATGAAAAAAATGAGAGAAAATATATTAAGTATATTTCTAACATCAGTATTTATGATACCAACCGCGTTCTCATCAGAATCAGCTGTTGCTGAGGAAGGTGGCGCAATAAGCTATAACATTGGTTACATGTCAGAATACTGGTATAGAGGAGTTCATCAATCTGACTCTGCTGTAAGTTTTGGTGCAGATTATGAGGTTGGTGGTTTCTATTTAGGTACATGGTGGGCCGATGTTGATACAGGTCTTGAACATGACTATTACGGTGGATACGCATTCAGCGCAATGGGCATGGATATGTACGCAGGGTTCACGGGCTATTACTATACTGATAATTTTGATTCAGATTATGAAGAATTCAACTTTGGTGTAGCTATGGGGCCAATAGCAATTGATTTTGCTGATGGCAACTATGATGGTAGTTCAGTAACTGATACTGGTTATACCTTTACATCCGTAGCACTTGATCTTGCTATGGTTGGTTTACCAATGACACTTACAGCAGGTTATTGGGGAGGAGACTCTTCACTGAAAGGTAATGTCTACACACTTGATTATGGAACTACAGTATCTGGAGTTGATGTTGGTCTACAAATCGGTAGGAATGATGACGATATTACAGCAGGCTCAAGAGGAGCAAGCTCTGTAGACACTACATTTGCTGTATTTTCATTAGGCTATAGTTTCTAAAACATTTTTAGGTTACAATTATTTACGAGGACGTTTATCAATGAAAATGGTTATAGCGATAATAAAACCCTTCAAACTTGATGAGGTAAGAGAGGCATTGTCATCTATAGGTGTACAAGGTATCACTGCAACAGAAGTAAAGGGTTTTGGTAGGCAAAAGGGCCACACCGAACTTTATCGCGGAGCAGAATATGTAGTTGATTTTTTACCAAAAATTAAACTAGATATAGCTGTTGATGACAGTCTTGTTGATAAAACAGTCGATACAATTCTATCAACTGCGAGCACTGGAAAGATTGGAGATGGCAAGGTATTTATCCTAGATCTTCAAGAAGCTATTCGTGTTCGTACAGGCGAAAAGGGAAGTGAGGTTCTTTAATTAATTTAATATTAATTAGGAGAACTTACAATGGAAGCAAAAGTCATTGAGTTGGCATACGCGCTAGATACATTTTATTTTCTTGTGATGGGTGCGTTTGTTATGTGGATGGCAGCCGGTTTTACTATGTTAGAATCTGGACTTGTCAGGGCTAAAAACACTGCGGAAATTCTCACTAAAAATATTTCTCTCTACTCGATTGCAGTCATTATGTATATGATTGTGGGATACAATTTAATGTATCCAGCTGGTGGATCAGGTATTATTCCTGAATTGAGTTTCTTTTTAGGTGCTGATAATACTGCAGAGGCTGTAATTGCTAGTGGTGGTGACATTTACTACTCAGGAATTTCAGATCATTTTTTTCAAGTTGTATTTGTTGCAACTGCCTGTTCTATTATATCTGGAGCAGTAGCTGAAAGAATGAAGTTATGGCCATTTTTATTATTCTGTGTTTTTATGACCAGTATTATTTATCCTGTTCAAGGATATTGGAAGTGGGGCGGAGGATTCCTAGA
>CAJWIW010000005.1 GCA_913041865.1 uncultured Gammaproteobacteria bacterium | reverse complement strand
TAGAATGCCTGCCTGTCACGCAGGAGGTCGAGGGTTCGAGTCCCTTCGTCTCCGTGAAATTTTTATATTAAGATGTTAAGTAAAATTCGAGAAAATTTAAGCACATGGGTAGTAGGTTTGCTAGTAGTACTAGTTGCGATCCCACTTGTATTTATGGGGCTAGGTGATTATCAAACACCAAGTAACACATATGTAATCAAAATAAATGATCAGAATATAACTAACTCTAAAATTGAACAGGAAGTTTATCAATACAAACAAGCCTTGAGTAAAAACTATGGTGGGTCGATTCCATCTATCTACACAGATGAATTCATAAAAAAAATTACAGTGGAATATATAATCAGGACGACACTAATTGATCAAATGTCACGTGATTTTGGTCTAGTATTCCATAATCAATCAATTTTGGATGATCTGTATAATACAAATGCCTTCAAAGATAATGGAGTTTTTAGTAATGATTTATATAAATCACAATTATTTCGATTGAATGTTACACCTGAAATTTACGAAAGTTATGTATATCAAAAAGGTATCAGCGAACAACTGAAACAATCTATAACAGATACGTCTATCTTAACTAAAAACGAAATCCTGGATTTAACATCGAATAGGTTTCAAGAAAGAGTTATAAATTTTAAAATCTTGTCGAGATCAAAAGTAGAAAATAATATAACTATCTCAGAGGATAATCTTTTAGGTTACTATGATTCTAATAAGGATAATTTCCGTGAGCCTGAACACGCTTTTTTTAGGTTTATAGAAATTAGTAAAGATAACATCTCTAAAAATATTACTATTACAGAAAATGAAATCAAGACAGAATATGATAATCGGTTAAGAGATGGGATGTACAGTGGGACAAAAAAATATGCAATTTCACATGTTTCTGTCCCTATAAGAGATAATTCAGATAACATACATAAGAGGATCCATTCAGAGCTCTTAAATGGTAAATCATTTGCGCAGGTATCAAATGAGTATGATGTCAGCAAAGAATCAAAGTCTAATAAAGGTTTCATGGGTGAGATTGTTATAGAAGATCTTCCGGCTCCGTTCAAATCTGCTCTGTATAATCTAGAAATTGGTCAAATTTCTGAAATTTTTGAATATCAAAATAAATATCATATTATATCTATTGAATCGATTACCCGTGGAAAAGTCACCAAGTTTGATAGTGTAAAGCAAGACATTAGGAATGAATTACTAAGCGATATTGCAGCAAAAAAATATTTTAGCCTAATTGATGAGGTAAATGAAATTATTTATTCTGGTGATAACGACATATCATATTTATCAGATTTTCTTAAAGTAGAAGTAGATGTAAGTCAAAGGGTTAATAAAGACTCTGGAACTGGTATTTTCAAGTTTAATCATGTTCGAAATGATCTTTTTAGAGATGAAATCATCTTCAATCAGAAACTATCACAACCAATATTTATAGATGAAGACAGGTTCATAGTAGCTCAGGTAGATAAATATTTTGATGAAAAGCAAATGAGTTTTGACAAGTCTAAAAATATTATAAATAAGCTTCTTAAGGATATAAAGACTAGAGAAATATTGTTGACACAATCAGAAGATCTCAGGGATGATTTAAATGCTGATATCAAAAAAATTGATTCATCATTTGAGAGTTTCAGCGGGACAACTGATTCAAATGAAGTTAATGAGGAACTCAAAAATATCTTTTTTAATTCAAATCCTACTCTCGGATTCCAATTTAAGACAATGAAATCAGGTGACATAATAATTTTCAACATACAGTCTATAAATAAAATCAAAGAAGTAGAGAAAGATGATAATTATAAGGATTTTATAAACTTTTCAAAGAATACATATAGTGAATCAGACTTTGATAGAGTTTTTAGAATATTCAAAGACAATTCAGTTATTGATATTGATAACGAGACACTATATCAAGACTAGACGCTCACAATATTAAAACCAGCATCTACATAGATTGTTTGACCAGTAATGCCACTCGCTAGGTTAGAAGCAAGAAAAAGAGCAGTATTGCTCACATCATCTACATTTATATTCCTCTTCAGTGGCGATTTATCACTCACGATTTTTAAAATCTCATTAAAACCAGATATTCCTGATGCTGCGAGAGTTTTTATTGGGCCAGCAGATATTGCATTTACTCTAACATTATGACTGCCCAGGGATGCAGCCATATATCTTACGTTTGCCTCAAGACTTGCTTTTGCTAATCCCATTATATTATAGTTTTTAACAACCTTATCAGCACCTAGGTATGATAATGTAATTAATGAACCTTCAGGATTAATGATCTCCTTGAATTCTTTCGCAATTGCAGAAAATGAATACGAGCTTATGTCATGAGCTATTTTGAAACCCTCTCTAGTAATATTTTCTAGATAGCTGCCAGAGAGTTCAGCACGTTGTGCAAATGCTACTGAGTGTATAATAATATCAATGTGCTCATGAACATCCTCTATCTTCTTCTTCAAATCTGTGATTTCAGTGTCAGATGATAAGTCACAAGAAAGTATAAGCGGTTGACCTGATAGATCTTCAGCTATTTTTTCAACTCTGGACAGAAGTTTGTCATTCTGATAAGTCAATATTAGCTCTGCTCCAGCTTTATCTAGAGCTTTCGCGATCCCAGTAGCAATAGATCTGTCGCTAGCTATTCCTATCACCAATGCTTTTTTGTTTTTTAGACTAATCATGTAGATTCAAATTTGCTTATAATTAGAATATCATAATATTATATGAATTATCTTAAAATTGATGAATAATCCAAGACATTTACAAAATTTGCTGATTATATGTGCTTTCCTTTTTATTCCACTAAAGGAAGTTTATTCTATCGAGTATTCAATTTCACAGGGATACCAAGCAAAATATCCAGATAATTTTACGCATTTTGATTATGTTGATCCTAATGCTAAGCAAGGAGGAACCATTCGTTTATCTGCATTTGGGACGTACGAATCTCTTAATCCATTTTTGCTGAAATCTCTCGCACCTGCTGGGATTAACACTCTTGTATTTGAGACACTTATGGTGAGGAGTTTAGATGAACCATCATCTAGTTATGGTCATATAGCCTCGGGTTATGATTTAGCAAATGATGGCCTTTCAGTAACCTATTTTATTAAAAAAAATGCCCGATTTTCTAATGGTGAACAAATCACAGCAGATGACGTTGAGTTTTCATTTAAAACATTGATGAGTAACGTCTCTCATCCCCAATATAGATTGTACTGGGCAGACATAAAAAGTACAAAAGTATTAAATAGCAAATCAATTAAATTTACGTTCAAAAGAGTCAATCCTGAACTACATATGATAATCGGAGATTTGCCAGTTTTCTCAGAGAAATGGTTAAATGGCAAAAGTTTCGAGAACACTATACTTAGCCAACCAATCGCCAGTGGACCATATACAATTGATTCTTATGAACCCGGCAAATTTATAAAATACAAAAAGAATAAAAATTATTGGGCAGCAGCAGAACCAACTAGAAAGGGAATGTTTAATTTTGATTATATCATTTATAAGTATTATAAGGATATGACTGTTGGGCTCGAGGCATTCAAGGCTGGCGAATACGATTATATCTTTGAGAATCATTCTAAAAGATGGGCAAGAGATTATTCAGGGCCAAATTTTTCAAATGGTACAATATTCAAAACATTGCTAAAGCATGAAAATAACGCGGGAATTCAAGGGTTTATTTTTAATACTAGAAAAGAAATCTTCCAGAATAAAAAAGTTAGAAAAGCTATTACTCTGGCTTTTGATTTTGAATGGTCAAATAAAAACTTGTTCTATAACCAATACCAAAGATGCACAAGTTATTTTAGTAATAGTGAGTTATCTGCGAATAATTCACCGACAATTGATGAAATCAAGATGGCTGAAAATCTAGAAATATCATCAAATAAAATTATAAATAAAGATTTAACATTTATATCAAGGAGTACTAATTCTAGAGAGAATCTTATAAAGGCAAAAAAAATATTCGATGATCTGGGTTGGAGGGTTAGAGAGAATGTTTTATATAATACAAATGGTACACCAATAGAATTTGATTTTTTACTAGCTCAGAAGGGATTTGAGCGAATCTTAGCACCCTTTGCAAAAAATTTGAAAAAGCTTGGGATCAAGCTTAATTATAGAACAATTGATGTATCACTGTATCAAAGACGTGTGGACACTTTTGATTTTGATATGATGGTCATGAGTTACCCACAATCACAATCTCCAGGAAATGAACTATTTGCGATGTTTCACTCAGACAGCGCGGAAAGGAGAGGATCTTATAATGTCGGAGGAATAGTTAATAGTGATGTGGATACGCTAGTTAATAAAATTGTATATTCCAATAATCGGAAAGAAATGATTACAGCATCACATCTATTAGATCGGATTTTGTGGAATGAATTTTATCTTTTACCAAATTGGTATATTAACGAGCACAGGATCGCATTTTTCGACAAATTTAAGATGCCAGATAAATTGCCTAAATATTATCAACCAACAGACTATGTTTTAAAAACTTGGTACTTTAAATAATGTTAAAATACATACTAAAAAGAATAGCTTTGATGATCCCAACCTTATTTGGAGTTCTTTTTATTACTTTTGCAGTAATTCAGTTTGTTCCAGGAGGCCCAATCGAACAAATTACCAGTCAGCTAAATGATTTGAATGTATCTGGTGAAGCCTCATCAGGTTCGTCAAACATCTATAGGGGATCTAGTGGCTTGGATGAGGACCATATAGAACAATTAAGAGAATATTATGGATTTGATAAACCATTTTTAGAGAGGTTTAGTGACATGATGATTAATTACCTTACATTTGATCTCGGCGATAGTTATTTTCATCATCAAAGTGTAACAGAGTTAATTATTGATAAGTTACCAGTTTCAATTAGCCTTGGTTTATGGTCTTTTGTTATTATCTATTCAATATGTATACCTTTAGGTATTAAAAAAGCTGTTAGACATGGTACCAACTTTGATCTTATATCAAGTACTGTTATTTTGATTGGCTATTCAATACCTGGTTTTGTTTTGGGTATTGGATTGATAGTTTTGCTTGGAGGAGGCAGTTTTTTTGATGTATTTCCCACACGCGGAATAGTCTCCGATGATTGGGATAGCCTGAATTTTTTTGACAAAATACTTGATTATCTCTGGCATATGACTCTACCAATTATATGCTCTGTAATTGGTAGTTTTGCAGTAATGACAATGCTTACCAAAAATAGTTTCATCGAGGAGATAAATAAACAGTATGTTTTGATGGCTAAGTCAAAAGGCCTATCTGAGAATGCTGTTCTATATAAACATGTCTTTAAAAATGCACTTATACCTATATTAACAGGCTTCCCAGCACAATTTATATCAGCTTTTTTTACTGGAAGTATTCTTATTGAGACAATCTTTTCTCTTGATGGAATAGGCCTGCTATCATACGAGTCGATTTTACATAGAGATTATCCCGTAGTCCTTGGAACGCTGTATCTGTTTACATTATTAGGTCTATTAGCAAAATTACTTACTGATTTAAGTTATGCTTTTGTGGATCCTCGAATAAAATTTACTTCTGTAGGTTTAGGCAAGAACGAGTAGAAAACATGAAAGAAAGGAGCAAAGCAATATGGTTAAAATATAAGTCAAGCAAGAGGAATTTATACAGCTTATATATTTTCTCATTCTTATTCATTCTATCGATATTTGCAGAGGTAATTAGTAACGATAAACCCCTCCTGATGATGATTGAAGACAAGCTGTACATCCCACTCGTTATCGATTATAAAGAGACCCACTTTGGTGGAGTGTTTGAAACAGAAGCTGACTATAAGGATGATTTTATGAAAGATCTGATTAATGAGAAAAATAATTGGGCTATCTTTCCTCTCAATCCAAATTCCTATAATACTATAAATCTCAATAACTCAAGACCAAATCCAGCGCCGCCATCACTTGATAATTATCTTGGCACAGATGATCGAGGGAGAGATGTACTTGCAAGACTAATTTATGGTTTTAGACTTTCAGTCATATTTGCTTTTGTACTTACGATAATTGCTGTTATTATCGGGATATTTTTTGGGGCAATTCAGGGATACTTTGTTGGTAGAACTGATCTTTTTCTACAACGCTTTATAGAAATCTGGAGCTCAATGCCAGAATTATATCTATTAATTATATTTTCATCATTGTTTGAGCCGAGTCTATCACTATTGATTATTTTGCTTTCCCTATTTGGCTGGATTGGTTTATCAGATTATGTCAGAGCAGAATTTCTCAAAGGAAGGAACATGGATTATGTTATAGCTGCTAGAACAATGGGTTTAACTAACTATCAAATAATAATCAGGCATATTCTTCCGAATAGTATGATTTCAGTAATCACTTTTCTACCATTTAGAATAAGCGGAGCAATATTGATACTAACGAGTTTAGATTTTCTTGGATTAGGAGTTCCCCCAGATACACCAAGTCTGGGAGAACTTTTATCACAAGGAAAAGAGAATATAGAGGCGTGGTGGTTGTCATTAACAACATTTACTGTACTGGTAGGAACTCTTTTGCTCCTCATATTTATTGGAGAGGGAATTAGAGAATCTATGGATTCGAGATCATGAGTGATAATTTGCTTAAAATCGATAACTTATCAATAGATTATGTTGATACTACGCATAACAAAAACATAATAAAGAATATATCTTTATCTGTTAAAGAAGGTGAGATACTTGGTTTAGTAGGAGAGTCTGGGTCAGGAAAATCAATGACTGGTTTGGCAATCAACTCACTATTAGATAAGAAAAAATTTATCACAAGGGAAGGAATAATATTTTTTGAGAATGAAAATATTCTTGAGAAAAGTGAAGAAGATCTTTTAAAAATAAGAGGTAATAAAATTTCAATGATATTTCAAGAGCCTATGCTTTCGCTTAATCCTGTACAAACATTGAAAACGCAGATTTATGAGATCATTAAGCTTCATCTTACAAAAGATGAGACCAAGTTTCAGGAAATTATAAGTTCTATCTTTTCTAAGTGTGGTCTTGAGTTCAATGATAAGATTCTTAATAGTTATCCTCATATGCTCTCAGGTGGCCAGAGACAAAGAGCCATGATTGCAATTTCAGTTGTATGCAATCCCAAATTATTGATAGCAGATGAACCGACCACGGCTCTAGATGTTACTTTGCAGCTACAGGTTTTAGAATTACTGAAAAAACTAAGTAAAGAAGACGGAATGTCTCTAATACTTATTTCACATGATTTAGATTTGATAAAAAATTATTCTGATAATGTTGTTATTATGAAAGATGGCAAGATAGAGGAGTCCAATTCGACAAAAAATATCTTTACTAAGCCACAATCTAACTATACTAGGCAATTAATAGATTGCAGACCAAATAAAATGATTGATAAAAATAGTAGTAAAGATAATTTACTTCAAATAAATAATTTATATTGTCGCTTCCTTACACATAATTCACTTTTCAAAACTAAAAGAAAATATTTTTATGCACTAAGTGATATCAACCTAAGTTTAAATGTTGGAGAAACACTTGGCATAGTTGGTGAGTCTGGTTCTGGTAAATCTACTTTAGCAATGTCAATACTACAATTACTCAAATATAAAGGACAGATAATATTTAATGGTACGCGACTTGAGGAGATGAACAGAGAGGATCTACGGAATGAAAGAAAAAATTTTCAAATTGTTTTTCAAGACCCTTACTCCTCGCTATCACCTAGGCTAAACATATTCGAAATACTATCAGAGGGTTTATCTGTTTTTGGCGATTACACAAATAAGCAATTGATTATAATGTGTAAAGAGCTTTTAAATGAGGTAGGACTAGAATCCTCAATGATGTATAGGTATCCTCATCAATTCTCAGGCGGACAAAGACAACGGATTGCAATCGCTCGTGCAATTTCATTAAAACCAAGATTAATTATTATGGATGAGCCAACTAGTGCATTAGATGTAGTAGTTCAAAAAAATATCCTTGATTTAATTATTTCTATACAGAAGAAATATAAGCTGAGTTATATATTCATATCCCATGATATCAAAGTAGTTGGTTCAATAGCTCATAAAATATGTGTTTTAAAAAATTCTGAAATTGTCGAGCTAGGTGACGCTGATAGTATTCTTCAAAACCCAAAATCAGATTATACAAGAAAATTAATTAGATCTACTTTATTTAGTAATTAATATGTCTTGTAATACCTGGTGATACACATTTTTGAGCATTACAATATTATCAAAAGTAGTTGATTCGTTTATTTTATGAATTGATTTATTTACTAGACCGAATTCAATTACATCATCGCAAATCTTGGCCATAAATCTACCGTCTGATGTACCTCCATCCGTAGATATTGTAACATCTTTTTTTGTAATCTTTTGAACCGCAGTAGAGCATACATCAAGGAGTTTAGAGTCTCTTGATAAATAAGGCTCCCCTGAGTGAGACCATTTTATTGAATAATCGACACTTTCACTTTCCAAAATTGAAATAACAGTATTTTTAAGTGAATCAGCATTGGTTTCTGTTGAGTATCTAAAATTAAAATCCATCGTCAACAAGCCAGGAATTATATTGCTCGCTCCAGCTCCACTATTGATGTTCGAAACTTGAAATGATGTAGCAGGGAAATATTCATTACCTTTGTCATATTCTTGACTAATAAGTTTTTCTAATATAGGTGATAATAAATGAATAGGGTTTTTTGCATTCTGTGGGTAAGCAATATGTCCTTGGATACCCCTAATTTCAAGAGTTCCAGATAGAGAGCCTCTTCTACCATTTTTTATAGTATCTCCAAGATTTTCTTTACATGAGGGCTCGCCGACGAGGCAGTAATCTATTTGAGCGTCTTTTAATTCTTCTTTCACTAGGCTTTGTATTCCATGTATAGCAGGTCCTTCCTCATCGCTAGTCAAAATTACCATAATTGAACCATTTATATCTTTTGTTTTTTCCAGTAATTCTTTAATAGCTATGAGCATTGATGCTATGCTACCTTTCATATCTGATGTGCCTCTTCCAAAAAGTAACCCATCTTTTTCATGAAGCTCAAATGGTGGAGTACTCCATTTTTCAATTTGTCCAATCGGTACAACATCAGTGTGACCAACAAATGCTAATCTTGGGCTTGAAGTTCCGTATGTTGCAATTAAATTACTTACACCTGATTTTTCTATTATTTTAATTTCAAAACCAAAACCTCTCAGAAAATCTGATATGAATGACTGACAACCATCATCATCAGGAGTAACTGATTTACAACTAATCAATTTTTCTAACATCAAGTAAACGTTATTAGTCTTAATACTCATTTTCTTCAGTCCTTTTAGTTAAAACTTCCGAGCCATTTTTTGTTACTAGTAAAGTGTGTTCCCATTGTGCCGAGAGTGACCTATCCTGCGTGACTACTGTCCATCCGTCATTAAGTATCTTAGTAGCAGGTTTGCCTGCATTTATCATTGGCTCGATCGTAAAAGTCATTCCTTCCTCTAATTTTATACCAGTTCCCTCTACTCCATAATGAAGTATTTGTGGAGACTCATGAAAATTTCTACCAATGCCATGACCGCAATACTCCCTTACTACAGAGAAGTTGTTATTCTCAGCATGTCTTTGAATAATTGCTCCTATTGTCCCAACATGAAGCCCTGGCTTTACTGATTCTATTGCCATCATCATACACTCTCTAGTAATTTTACATAATCTTTCTGCTAATATAGATGGTTTTCCTACTAAGAACATTTTACTTGTATCCCCATGAAAACCATTTTTAATAACAGTGACATCTATATTGATTATATCACCACTTTTAAGAGTTTTGTTTTTTGACGGTATCCCATGACACACTTGATGATTCACAGATGTGCATATTGACTTAGGAAAACCATGGTAATTCAAAGGAGCAGGGATAGCATTCTGTTCTCTAGTTATGTAATTATGGCAGATAGTATCCAATTCATGAGTTGTAATACCTACATTGACATACTCTCCGATCATCTCGAGGACTTCTGATGCGAGCTTACCAGCAACTCTCATTTGAGCAATTTCTTTTTCGTTTTTCAAATCAATCATATATCCTGTAAAACCTGTATTTTCTAGCACAAATTATCAGATTTTTATTGTTCATTCCATGTAAATATGATAAAAAACGTTATCAATGTATTATTGTAGAACTATTTGGAGTAAATATATATAAGTGGCTAATTTATCAGTTAAAGAAATGATTTCAGCTGGTGTCCATTTTGGGCATCAATCAAAGTACTGGAATCCTAAGATGCGACCTTTCATTTTTACTACATACAAAAAACTTCACATAATAAATCTTGATAAAAGCATTGAAAGATTCAAGACAGCTTCTGCTTTTATCGAAAAACTAGCTAGAAATAACTCCAAAATACTATTTGTCGGTACTAAAAGAGCAGCTAGAGAAATTATTCAAAGACATGCAACTAATGTAAAAATGCCATATGTAAATAACCGCTGGCTTGGTGGTATGCTTACTAATTTTGATACAGTAAAAAAATCAATTCAAAAACTGGACGACCTAAAGCGTCATTTAGATAGATCAAAGTTACTTGAAGACATGACAAAGAAGGAAATGTTATCCGTAAAGAAACAAATAGCGAAATTAGAAAAAAACCTAGCTGGCATCAAAGATCTTGAAAAATTACCGGATGCACTATTTGTGATAGACACCAGATATGAAAAAATAGCCATACAAGAGGCCAACAAACTAAACATTCCTGTTATTGCGATTGTGGATAGCAATAATTCTTTTGAGGGTGTGGATTATATGATTCCTGGAAACGATGACTCAATGTCTTCCATAGAATTATTTGTAAGAGAAATTTCAGATATCATAAGCAACCATATTCAACAAGATCAATTAAAACCACATAATCATACTTCATCGAGAAAATCTTTGAAAAAAAAGCAAGTTATAGAAGTAGACAAAGAAAAATCTAAGCAAAAATCTCAAACTGAAAAAAAGGATTAAAAATGTCCTCTGAGTTAGATCTTTTAAAACAGCTTAGAGAAATCACCGGTGCAGGTGTAATGGACTGCAAAAAATATCTAAAAAAATCAAATAATGACGTAGCTGAAGCTGTAAAGCTAATGAGATCTGAAGAAGGAATAAAAGCAGATAAAAAATCATCTAGGATTGCTGCTGAGGGTGTTGTTTGCTTTTACGCAAATAATAATAAATCAATTCTGATTGAGATTAACTCTGAGACAGATTTCGTTGCAAGAAGTGACGACTTTATTTCGTACGTTGAAGAATGCTCTAATATGATACTTAAAACTAATTACCTTGATTTTGATTCAATGACTACGGATGAAGATAAGACATTCTTGACTCAGATAGAGGAACATAAAAAAAGTGCAATTGCAAAGCTTGGTGAAAATATCGTAATACGTCGATTCAACGTGTTTAACGCAGACAATAGTTATGTTGTTGGTTATACTCACAACAATAAGATAGGTGCAGTAGTAGTCCTAGAAAAAAATGATGAGTCTCTCGGAAAAGATATTTGTATGCAGATTGTTGCTTCTAATCCACTTTCAATTGATGAAAAAACAATTGACGAATCGGTTCTGTCAAACGAAAAAGATATCTATAGAGCTGAGTTAGATAAAATTGATAAAAAAGAGGACATCAAAAGAAACATTTTAGAGGGTAAAATTAAAAAATTTATTTCTGATAACACACTCCTTGATCAACCTTTTATAAAAGATAATGCCACAACACTTAGGAAAATCATCAAAGATAATAAAATCAAATCATTTCTTAGATTTCAACTCGGCGAAGGCTTAGAGAAAAAAAGTGAAGATTTCGCTAAAGAAGTATATAACCAAATCAACAAATAATAATACATAACTATTTACTATTCATGATTACAAAAATGACATGTAATGATAAAATATAATGATAATGTTCGAGGAAATAAAGCAGGAAACTAAGGTATTAATGGGTAAAACCATTGATAGTCTTCACTCTACCTTATCAAAAATCAGAGCTGGGAGACCTAATCCAAGTATGCTTGATAGTATCGAAGCTGATTACTTTGATGTAAAGACACCACTCAAGCAACTTGCAAATATTTCTGTTACCGATGCTGCTACTCTCAGCTTAAACATCTGGGATAAAAATGCGATTAAGCCAATTGAAAAAGCAATTATCGACTCTAATTTGGGATTATCTCCAATTGTAAATGGACCAAACATTCTTATTAAAATACCTCCACTTACGCAAGAGAGAAGAGATGAGTTGAAAAAATTGCTGAAAAAAGAGGGAGAAAATACAAAAGTCTCGTTGAGAAATATTAGAAGGAATACCAATACATCTATTTCCAATTTAGAGAAAGAGAAAAAAATATCCAAAGACTTCGAGAGAGATTATATTATTGAGATACAAGAAATGACTGATGAATTTATAAAACAATCCGAGATAGTTATAAGTGAAAAAATAACAGAGATAAGTGAAGTCTAGATGGCTAATAGTATAATTAAACACGTTTCTATAATCATGGATGGCAACGGTCGTTGGGCTAAAGAGAGAAATATGCCCAGGTCATATGGTCATAGGAAGGGAATTGATGCAGTCAAAAAGATAATTAATGCATCACTTGTGAGACAAATTTCCACTCTTACTCTTTTTGCTTTCAGTAGTGAGAATTGGATTAGGCCGACTAATGAAGTTAAGTTACTCATGACATTATTTAGAGAATCCATATTAAATAATATGGAGAGCCTTCATGAAAATAACATCAGGGTTGCTTTTATAGGAGATCTTTCAAAATTTGACCGTGCACTTAAAAAATACATTCATACTCTTGAAGAATTAACGAAACATAATACTGGTTTAGAATTAAATTTTGCTGTTAACTATGGTGGTAAGTGGGACATTATTAATGCCGTTAACCAGGCAATAGGCACAAAGAGTCATTCAAATGAAATATATATCAATAAAAATGATATCGAACAGAATTTATCCTTTTACAAGAATCACCCTGATTTAATGATAAGGACTGCAGGAGAGCATAGACTTAGCAACTTCATGTTATGGCAACATGCATATACTGAACTCTATTTTACAGATACACTATGGCCAGATTTTGATGAAGAGAAATTTGATGATGCCATTAAATTTTTTCATAATAAAACAAGGAAATTTGGTGGTTTAAAATCTGTCAAACAGATAGAGCAAAATGATAAGTAGAATCATTACTGGTTCTATACTTGCCATAACTTTTGCACTCTGCATAATACTATTGCCATCATTTATTCTAGGCGTCCTTTTCACAATGCTATTTGTTTATGCATTCATAGAGTGGTTATCAGTTGCAGAATCAAGCAATACGTCAAAAATAGTATATACATCATTATTCATTTTATTAATTTTTTCATCCCTAGACTTATCAAGAGATCTTTTTAATAATCTAATTAATTATGCTTTATCATTCTGGTTATTTATAGCTTTGACCATTATCTTACGGCCATCATTTCTTAGAGTAGTCTTTATGAAATTTGCACCTATATTTGGTTTAGTGAGTTTATATTTTTCTTGGGTAATTATTATTTATATGTCCTCTCAGGCAAGTCTTCCAGTAATCAATGAATCTATCGTCACCATTTTTGAAGATGATAACTTCGATAATACAAGAGGTTATTTTTTATTTATTATTGTAATTGTGTCACTTGCAGATATATCAGGTTATATAGTAGGAAAGACCTCTGGCAAGATTAAGCTATGTGAGAATATTAGTCCAAACAAAACTCTCGAAGGTTTCCTAGCATCGTTGTTAATACCTACAATCTTGTCTATTTTTTACTTTATATACTTAAATGGATATCCTATGCTAATCTTAGATTTTCTATTGATAATACTATGTTGCATTTCTTGTACAATAGGAGATTTATACATAAGTATCCTTAAGCGTGCATATAGCAAAAAGGACTCTGGTAGCTTATTACCTGGTCATGGAGGACTCTTAGATAGACTTGATAGTTATCTTCCAACTATTATTATATATTATTATTGGATGTTCATATGAGAAGACAAAATATAACGATTCATGGATCTACAGGCACTATTGGCAAAAATGCTTTATCTGTAATAGCACAGTCTAAAAATCAACATAAAGTATTTGCACTGTCTGCTAAATCAAAAATTAAAACTCTATATAATCAAATTAAAAGATTTAATCCTAAGTATGCTGTTGTTCTTGATGAAGACAAAGCAAAACAATTATCAGCTCTTTGTGTTAAAGACAAGATATCAACAAAAATACTTCATGGTGTTGAGAGTTACGAATATATATCGTCAGACAGGAGAGTTGATTGTGTTCTTTCAGGGATATCAGGAACATCAGCACTCAAACCAACATATGCTGCGATTAGGTCAGGGAAAAAATTATTACTAGCAAATAAGGAATCTCTTATAATGTCAGGTGAGCTAATGATGAAGACCGCGCAGAAAAGTGGGTCACAAATCATTCCTATCGACAGTGAGCATAATGCCCTTTTTCAAATACTCTCTCCTATGTTTAAAACCTCAAAGATTAACCTAAAAAAGAGAAATGACATATCACAAATTATCCTCACTGCATCAGGTGGACCATTTCTTAATTTTAAAAAAAAAGAACTTAAACACGTAACACCTGAGCAGGCAACAAAGCATCCTAATTGGATAATGGGTAGAAAAATCTCAGTTGACTCAGCTACCATGATGAACAAAGGTTTGGAAGTAATAGAGGCATCTCTTCTTTATGGAATAGACAGTAGCAAAATAGAGGTATTGATTCATCCACAGAGCATAATACATGCTCTGGTATCATTTAATGATGGTTCAACAATATCACACTTAAGTGACCATGATATGAAAATTCCAATAAGTTATGCGTTATCCTGGCCAGAAAGGTTCAACAGAAAAAGTGGTAAACAATTATTTTCTTCGATAGATAAGTTAACACTTCGAAGAGTTAAAAAGAGAGAATTTCCGTGTTTGGATATGTGTATGAAATCAATCAAGATTGGAAAAAATGCCCCTACAATTCTTAATGCTGCTAACGAAGTGGCAGTCGAGTACTTCCTAGATAATGTCATAAAATTTACTGACATCCATGAAGTTATTAGGCGTATATTAGACAGATCACGATTTGTTAGATTGAAAAACATTGATGATGTTATAAAATGTAACATGGAAACTAGGAAATTAACAACTGACATAATTGAGAATAAATGGAAATAATACAAAGCATCATTGGCTTTTTTATTGCAATAGGTATATTAGTCACATTTCATGAATTTGGTCATTTTATAGTTGCAAGATTTTTTAATGTGACTGTTCTAAATTTTTCTATTGGATTTGGTAAAAGTATATACTCTAAAAAATTCCCTGGAGAAGTGACTGAATACAGTATCGGCGCTATCCCACTTGGAGGATATGTCAAAATGTTAGAATCAGGGGAAATGCATGAACTAGACAAAAGCAACCCTAATTTTTCCGAACAGTATTGTTTCGATAAGCAATCAGTATATAAAAGGTTTTTAATTGTTGCTGCTGGACCTATTTTTAACTTATTACTCGCAGTAATCTTTTTTATTTTAGTTCACTTGTCTGGCATCACTGGCATGAAACCCCTGATAGATTCAATAGACGATGTGCCTACAGCAGTCTTGTCCTCTCAAGATAAAGCGTTAATTATAAAAGTAAATGATGTCGATACAAAACGATGGCAGGATGTTAGAGTAGAAACCCTAAACGGAATAGTTAAAGGAGATGACAACTTAATACTTACTGTCTTAAAAGATAATGGTGTAATAGAAAATATTGATATACCTATTGAGCAGAGCGTTTTGAAGAAAAAGGGTGATATAATCAAAAATATTGGTTTTGTGCCCTCTAGACCTGATTTTGGGACAATCTTGGGTGATGTTCAAGAGAACTCTGCTGCTTCACTCGCAGGTTTGCAGGTTGGAGATAAAATAATCTCTATCAACGATGATCCAGTATATAAATGGTCTGATTATGTAAAAATAGTTCAATCAAATCCGAATAATATTCTACGTTTAGAAGTTGAACGAAATACAGAATTACTAGGTATCATATTAGTCCCTAGTGAAATGAAAATTGATAATCAAATTATTGGTTTTGCAGGAATATCGCCTTCTCAAAATGCGCTGGATAAATATCGCATCAATGTTAAATATCCGTTAGTTGAGTCAATAAACAAATCAATCACACTTACAGTAGACTATACATTATTAACCTTTAAAATGATTTTTAAACTATTTTCTGGTCAGGCTAATGTGGAAAATATAAGTGGTCCACTTAGTATTGCAGAATTCTCTGGAAAATCCTTAGCAATGGGATACGTATATTTTGTATATTTGATGGCTGTATTGAGTATTAGTTTGGGCGTCTTGAACTTACTCCCCATACCAATGCTAGATGGTGGTCATCTTGTTTACTATACAATCGAGATGATCATTGGAAAGCCTGTATCAATGAAAATTCAATTAATAGGACAACAGGTTGGAATAGTTGTTCTCCTTAGTATAATGGTTCTTGCTTTCTATAATGACTTTTTGAGAATTTTCAGTGGTTAAAAGATTTTTTCTATTATTATTTGTCTTAAACTTATCTTTTTTTAGCCAGTCTATTTATTCAGAAGAGAACCAAGTTGTAATTAATAAAATTGTCATTGAAGGAAACCAAAGAGTAACTGATGCTACTGTATTGAGCTACTCGGACATCTCAGAAGGTGATATTTTTACTGACCAAATAGGGCAAAGAATAATTAAAGATCTTTACGACACAGGTTATTTTGATGATATATCATTGCGGGTTGATGAAAACACACTCGTAATTACATTTACAGAAAAACCTATAATTTCACTTATTAACATTATTGATAATAAAATTGTAGAAGACGATGATATCTATTCTGCACTTGATAATGTCGGCATAAGCAGGGCAAGACCATTTGATAAGAATATTTTTGACAAGGTTGAACAAGAGTTAACACGTCTCTACTACGATAGAGGAAGATATAATGCAAAAATAAGCTCAAGAGTAACAAGCTTAGAAAGAAACAGAGTTGGTATAGATTTAATTATTAATGAGGGAGATGCATCACGTATTAAGAAAATTAATTTTATCGGTAATAAAAACTTCTCTTCAGATAAATTAAAAAGTCTTATGCAATTAGGAACAACGTATTTTTATGAGTTTTGGTCTAACCGTGATACTTATTCAGGATCTTTATTACAGGCAGATATGTCTAAAATCGAAGAATACTACTTTAACAGAGGATTTATCCGATTTCGTATATTGTCTAATCAGGTAAACCTCTCTAATAATAATAAAGATATTTTGATTACAATTAGTGTCGATGAGGGTGAAAAATATGAATTTGGAGATATTAAAGTATTTGGTAATGAAGTTTTAAATGAGAGCTCTCTCAAGACAGAAATTTCTAGAATACTTCAGCCTGGTCAGATATTTTCTCGTGAGAAAATTCAACAATCCGAGATTTTAATTAAAAGTATGCTGGGTGAAGAGGGATATGCATTTCCAAATGTTGCATCAATTCCCATCATAGATGATAAGACACAAATCGTAGATGTAGACTATCGCCTCAATATAGGTAAAAAAAGTATAGTTAGGAGAATTACAATAGCAGGTAATACAAGTACTAATGATGAAGTATACAGAAGAGAACTTCGTCAATATGAGTCCTCGCTTCATAAGCAATCTGCAATAGAAAGATCAAAAATAAGACTTCAAAGATTAAAGTATGTTGATGAAGTTGACATTGTAAAAACTAAAGTAGACGGTATTGAAGATATGATTGATATAACTTTTAAAATCAAGGAGAGAAAGGCGGGAGAATTCAGAATAAGTGCTGGTTGGTCAGATACTGATGGAGCAATTTTTGATATTGATCTAAAACAAGATAATTTTTTAGGTGGCGGTAAGAATGTTGCCGTTAAGGCATCAAGAAGTAGCGTTCAAAATACTTTAAGAGTTTTTTTAACAGATCCATACTTCACAATGGATGGGATAAGTAAAACAACTAATGTAGTATTAAGTCAAACAGATGTCAGTAACACATCAACAGCAACATATCTCTCTGATACGCTCGGTTTCGGTACGTTGTATAATGTACCTATTTCAGAAACACAATCATACGGCTATGGATATGACTTTAGTTTTACAAGATTCACAACAACAATAGGATCTCCAATAATAGTAACTCATCATCTAAATGACCATGGTAAAAATGCGATGGGAATAAACTTTAGAGCTAGTTATACCTCCGATACGAGAAATAGAACAAGATTCGCAGAGTCTGGGATGTTAAATCAACTTCAAACCGATCTTTTCCTAGCCTTAGACGGCGCATCATATTTTACAACTCGATATGATACAGAACTGAATTATCCATATACGCTCAAAACTTTTGGTTTTGATTGGAGTACAGTTTTTCAAATTAAATCTATAGTAGGATTTGGTGTTGGGGTTAATGGTGCAACATCGCTTCCATTCTACACTAAATATTTTGCTGGAGGAAATGCAACTGTAAGAGGCTTTAAGGGAGCCAGTCTTGGTCCATTTACATATAACGCACCAAGAGACGGAGACGGAACAACATGTGCATCTAAGGCTATACCGGGGAGATTTATTAAGTGTGACACTGTTGGCGGTGATTTCCTGACTGCTGCACAATTTGACTGGCTATTCCCACCACCTGATTTTTTAACAGAAGATACGAGAGGTGTGAGAGCATCGTTATTTGTTGATGTAGGAAACGTATTTGAGAAAATCAATGATTTCGATTACAATGAGCTTAGAGCGAGCTATGGAATACAATTTAATGCACTGACACCTATTGGCTCAGTATCAGTTGGTTTCGCAAACGCTCTTAGAGACAAAGAAGGTGATGATTTTCAATCTGTCATTTTTAGGCTCGGAGGAAATTTTTAAAATGCAAATTATCAGTAAAATATTATTATCATCAGCACTAATTATCTTTATATCGTACCCGCAAATTTCTTATTCTGAGGTAAAGATGGGAATAGTAAATTTATCAAGACTCTTGAATGAGGTCCCTATGTACAAAGATGCACGTGAAAAAATTCAGAAGAAATTTGATCCAAGAGCGAGAAATCTTAAGACTTTGGAAAAAGAATGGAACTCTCTAAATGATAAATATCTCAAGAATGAATCAGTGATGTCTGATAAGGAAAAGAAGAATCTCGTAACCAAAATTCAAGGCGTAGAGCAAAAACTTAGAACTGGTCAAGAAAAGTTACAAATTGATCTAGAAAAAACTCAAAGAGAAGAATACAGTAAAATTGAAAAAATTGTTAATGAGACTATTACTACTTATGCCGAAAAAAATAATTTTGATATCATTCTTAGAGCTGAGAGTACTACGCTTTATGCGAAAAAATATATCAATATTACTCAAGATATCATTTCTAAACTCCAATAATGTTATTAAGCAAAAAACACACGATTCTTGAATTAGCTGAAAAATATAATTGTAAAATAAAAGGTGACAAAGATACAAATGTTAGCTCACTTGCTAGCCTAGTCAAACCCACCGATGATTCTTTAGTTTTCATGAGTGATAAAAAAATGCTCAAGCTTATTGATGATAATAAAATTTCATGCCTATTAACAACACAGGAGCTATCTGCGTCTATAGAAAAATCATGTCTAATATCAAGCAACCCTCAACTTACATTTTCGAGAATGTTGAGAGATAATACTAAAGAGAAGATACATGCACATGATATTAAAGACATATCGAAGTTTAAAAATATTGCCTCAACTACGTTAATAGCTAACAGTGCTGATATTGCAGACGATGTAACAATGGGTGATAACTGTATTGTTTATCCAAATGTAACCATATATAGTAATGTGCAACTAGGTAATAACGTAATAATACACTCCGGGGCGGTTATAGGTGCAGACGGTTTTGGTCTGGTACTTAATGAAAAAAATTCATGGGAAAAAATACCACAAGTCGGTGGAGTCTCAATCGGGAATTCTGTAGAGATTGGTGCTAATACTACTATTGATAGAGGATCATTAGATATGACAATGATTGGTGATAATGTAAAGATCGATAATCTCGTACATGTTGCTCATAACGTACAAATTGGTACTAATACCGCAATTGCAGCTTGTGTTGGCATTGCAGGTAGTACCATTATTGGGAAAAATTGCACACTTGGTGGTGGTAGCGGAGTGAATGGACACATAAATATTTCTGATGATGTACATATACACGGAATGACAATGGTAACTAAAAGTCTCCTGAAGCCAGGATCATATGCATCAGGGACAACGGTAGAACCGGTAGATAGTTGGAGAAGAAATCAAGCGAGATTTAAATCTTTGGATGATACTCTTAAAAAAGTAAACAGAAGCAAAGGGGAAAAATATGAATAAAAATGAAATTATCAATTACTTACCTCATAGGTATCCATTTCTTTTAATTGATAGATTAATCGATTTCAAAAAATATGATTATCTTATTGCCCAAAAAAACGTAAGTAATAACGAACCTTTTTTTCAGGGACATTTCCCAAACCATCCAGTTTTTCCTGGCGTTTTAATTTTAGAGGCAATGGCACAAGCGACAGCTTTACTTGATTTCAAAAGTAATGATAGAAATGATCCTGATTTATTATATTATTTTGTTGGTATAGACAAAGCACGATTTAAAAAACCTGTTTATCCTGGTGATATTCTTATTATAGAAGTCAAATTAATTCAGAGTAAAAGAGATGTTCATAAATTTGAAGCAGTATGCAAAGTTAATGATGATGTTGTATGTCTAGCAGAACTGCTTGGTGCAGTAAAAAATAAAAATGATACATAAGACTGCAATAATTCATCCAAGTTCTGAATTAGATTCCTCCGTTCATGTTGGAGCTTATTCAATTATAGAAGAAAATGTTAGAATTAATAAAGATACCAAGATAGAGCCTCACGTTATAATTAAGAAAAACACAACAGTTGGATGTTCAAATAAGATATATCAATTTAGTTCAATTGGTGAAATACCTCAAGACTTAAAATTTCATGGTGAAGAATCTGAGTTGATAATATCTGATAATAATACATTTAGAGAATTTTGCACAATAAACAGAGGCACTGAGGCCGGAATAAATAAAACTGTGATAGGTTCAAACAACCTTTTTATGTCATATACGCATGTGGCTCATGATTGTATCATCAAGGATCATTGTATTCTTTCCAATGCTGCATCACTAGCAGGGCATGTTGAGCTGGGACATCATGTTTCACTCGGTGGTTTCACACTTGTACATCAATTTTGTAATATTGGTGATTATGCTTTTAGTGGATTAGGAACTGTAATTTCTCGTGATGTAACACCTTTTACCCTAGTCGCTGGTAATCATGCTCGCGCCTATAAAATCAACACCACTGGCTTGAAAAGATCTGGCCTGGCTGATGAGGTTATTCATTCATTAGAGAAGCTTTTTAAATTGTTTATCAAATCGAAAACATCAAGAGATGACTGCATTAAAAGATACAATGATTTAAAGATAAACAACGAAGAATCAAAATATTTCGTTGACTTCATACTTAAAAGCAAAAGAGGAATTACGCGATAAATTAGAAAATTAATTTATTAGCTATGTGAGCAAGATTCTTCGCCGCACCTGGTTTTAATTTCTTCCTTATTTCAAGATATTTGTTTCTAATTCTATCACGATATTCAGTATCATTATCTATTTTATCCAACTCAGCCATAATCTCTACCTGGTCATGGTACTTTGGTTGTATGTATTCTTTGACAATCATTTTATCTCCAAGATTTTCTCCAAGAATTAAATTTACTAGTCCAATATATTTTAATTTTACCAATCTTTTCATTATTAAGTATGAGATAGCTGATAATCTATATACTATTACCATCGGAATACCTAGTAGAGCTAGCTCGAGTGTAATTGTGCCTGATGCTGTGATTGCCTTTTTGCATTGCTTTATCTCACTCCTGTCCTTTCCACTTTTAAGTGAGTCATGCAATGAAATAGGAAGCATTTTTTCTAATAACTTTTTAGTTTTATCATTTGAGTAAAAAATTTTAATATTACTATAGTCGGGGCCTTTACCTTTACTTGGTTTAATACAATCAAGCATCGTATAAATATTATTTTTTATTTCAGATTCTCTGCTCCCAGGAAAAACTCCTAAATCATATTTTTTATTATGATAATTGGTATCATCAGAACTCAATTCATTATCATCTGCTAATGGATGTCCTACATATGTAACATTCGTTGTAAACTTCGAAAAAATATCATATTCAAATGGGAAAACTACCGCTAAATGATCGACTACTTTAACAATATTATTTATTCTACTCTCACGCCAAGCCCATACTTGTGGAGCGATATAAAAAAGAGTAGGTATGCCAAGTGATTTTGCATACGAGGCAATTTTGAGATTAAATTCGACATAATCTACAAGAACGATAAGTGCTGGCTTTTTCTCATAAATATATTTCTTAGCCAAATCCATTACACTCTTAATTTTATGATATTTAAATATTACCTCTGTCAACCCAACCACTGATATATCTTCAGAATTGTATATTAAAGATACGCCTTCATCCCTCATACTCTCTTGTCCTATCCCAGAAAAATATAACTCTTTATTCAGTAGTAGATGCTCCTTTACATACTTAGCAGCATGTTGATCGCCTGACGACTCACCAGTTATGATAAATATTTCTCTTGAACCTTTAGTAGTCATTAATAGTGTCAATAATTAAATCATATTCTTTCTTTGATAGTTCTGGAAAAATGGGTATCGATACACATTTTTTACAAACAGCCTCTGTTACTTTAAGTTTCGGACTATTTCTTATAATTTTTTTAACTGCTGGTTGCATATAAGCTGGTTTTGGGTAGTAGATTCCAAAAGGAATATCATTTTTTGTTAGATAATTTGTGAACCGAGTCCTATTATCAACAATTAATGTAAATTGATGAAAAATATGTTTAACTTCGTTTGTATAACTAGGTGTAATTATTTTTTTATTGACTATAGATTTACTATATTCTTTAGCAATTCTGATTCTACTATTATTAAGCTTATCTACTAATTTAAGCTTCTCTATGAGTACTACCGCTTGAATTTCATCTAGACGGCTATTATATCCAACCAAGTTATGTTCATTTCTTTCAATTCCACCATGATTTCGCAGCATCCTAGCTTTTCTAGCAAGTTGATCGTTATCTGTTACAAGCATACCGCCGTCACCAGCACACCCTAGATTCTTTGTTGGAAAAAAACTAAAACAACCTATATCTCCAATTGTTCCTGTTTGCTTCTTGCCAATACTCGCTCCAAATGACTGCGCACAATCTTCAATCATTTTTAATTTATGCTTTTTACATAATCTTTTTATCTTTTCCGCCTCATAAGGATGACCAAAAATATGCACACCCAGGATAGCCTTTGTTTTTTTTGTAATCCTTGTCTCAATCTGACTATGATCAATATTAAAAGTAGTAGAATCTATATCTATAAAAATAGGCTTCGCACCAACAAGTAATATAGCTTCTATTGTAGAAAAATATGTAAATGGTGTAGTGATAACTTCATCTCCTTGCCCAATATCTAGGCATCTTAACGCTAAAATTAGTGCGTCTGTACCAGAATTACATGTAACTGAATTTTTTACTGATAGATATTTAGAAACATTCTTTTCAAATGTTTTCACATTTTGTCCCATAATATATTGTCCACTTGCTAGAACTCTAGAAACCTTTCGTTCTAAAACAACTCTGAGACTTTTATATTGCCTCGAAAGATCAAATAACTTAATTTTATTCATAATTTCCTCGAAATATCCTCAGCTACTTTAAGTGCATTCATGCCATTTATACCGTCCACAAGAGGTTTTTCGTGACCTAAACATGAATTAACAAAATTATTAATTTCTTTCTTAAGCGCGTCAGCTTTTTTATAACTAAACTCATTTTGTTTAAAGATGCGATTTGTTTTTTTTGAGAAAATATTCATCTTAGATAGTAAAAAGTCAACAGAGTAGTATTTATTCTTCTCAAAAATACGAATCTTCCTTTCATTTTTCGCACTTATTCTGCTGGCAGTGAGATTAGCGACGGAATGATTTAAAAACTCGATACGAACATTTGCAATATCTGTTGTTTGTGTAATGATCTTCTTACCAAATACAGATATTTTCTTTATTGGTGATTCTACTAGTGAAAGTATAATATCTATATCGTGAATCATTAAGTCAAATATTACATTAACATCAGTAGATCTTGGATTGAATTTTGCCAGTCTATGTACTTCAATAAATAGAGGGTTATTTATTTCACTTGTAAGTTTTTCCACGACTGGATTGAATCTCTCTAAGTGTCCAACCTGCATGATTACCTTTTTACCTTTAACCATAGCATTTAACTTTTTTGCTTGACTCAAGCTCTCAGTCATTGGTTTCTCAAGGAGAATGTTAATTTTGTTTTGTAATAGAGATTTTGCTATCTGGAAATGGCTTGTCGTAGGCGTAACAATTGAGGCACAATCTACATTACCAATAATATCTTCAAAATCAGTTGATTTTTTAATTGATTCGTTAATATTTAGCTTTAAATTATTGATATCACTATCAATCACCCATTTAACAGCTACATTACGATTTTTGAGGTACTTTTCAAGATGATATTTGCCTAAATAACCTAGGCCTATTACAGCTACTCTTAATTTTTTTTTAACCATATCGAGTATTGATTTCTCTTTTTTGTTATATTTAGGTATAGACTCAATTATATATAGTGAACTTTTTATGACAAGCTCAATTTTAGCTGGC
>CAJWIW010000004.1 GCA_913041865.1 uncultured Gammaproteobacteria bacterium | reverse complement strand
TACAGAAGTTCTACCTGGGACATTATATAGAATTTGTGGTATCGAGACAGAATCAGCAATCTTTTTATAATGCTCATAAAGACCCTGTTGAGTAGGTTTATTATAGTAAGGTGTAACTAAAAGACAGGCGTCGGCGCCGAGCTCTTTTGCTTTCTTTGTTAACTCAATAGCTTCAGATGTGGAATTTGCTCCTGTGCCAGCAATTACTGGTATCCTACCATTTACAATTTCGAGTGTTTTCTTAATGACGCTCTCATGCTCCTTGAAATCTAGTGTTGCCGATTCGCCGGTTGTTCCGACAGAAACAATTACATCGGTTCTATTTAATATATGAAATTCAATAAGTTTTTCTAGCGACTCATAATCAATATCACCATTTGATTGCATAGGAGTTGCTATCGCAACCATACTGCCTTTGATATGAGCATTACTGTTCATGTTTTTATTTCCACTCTTGGCCAAATAGTTAAAAGCGTGTTAAATAAAACTGCTAGAGGGATTGCGAAAAAAACACCCCATATGCCCCAAATAGTTCCAAAAAAAAGAATAGAAATAAGAATTGCCAATGGATGTAGATTTACAGCATCTGAGAACAATAATGGAACTACAACATTTCCATCAATAATTTGTATCAAAGTATGCGCTATTATTATATACCAAAAATCCGATGATGTTCCCCATTGAAAGAAGGCTACAATCATGATTGGTATAGTCACGCCAATAGCGCCAACATAAGGAATAATTACTGATATACCGCATAAAAATCCTAAAAGCAAAGAATAATTTAATCCTAAAATTGCAAAAAAGAACGTAGAGGCAATCCAAACTATAATAATTTCTATTAATTTACATCTTATGTAGTTTCCGAGCTTTAAGTCCAATTCTGCATATGCCTTTCTAGATAGATCTAATTTCTCAGGAAAGAATTTTTTAAACCAATTATTAATATTCTCCTTATCATATAATAAGAAAAAAATTATTATAGGAACAATGATAATGTATACAATTGTCTCTATAAAACTCCCTGCAGATGAAAGTGAAAATGAAATTATTGAGGAACCTAACATAGTAATTTCTGAATTTATACCAGATAGTATCTCCGAAATTTGGCTTTGAGAAAATAGACTAAATTGACTGTTACTTGAACTAAGAAGTAAATCTTTGCCACGCTCTAGCATTGATGGTAATGATTTTATGAAAAGTGAAATCTGATTCAGCATTAAAGGCACAAGAATGATAACTGTCATAAATGACAAAATCAAAAAAGAAATATAGATAGATAATACCGCACTAGTTCTCTGTAAACTATATCGTTCTGAAACTGATTTTACTATACCTTCCAACATATAGGCTAATATTATTGCAACAAGAATCGGGACAACGGTTGCAAGTAAGATATAAGTGATTAGAGTAATAAACAAAATGAGTAGTGCAAGCGCTACTTGATTTGGATCAGTCAAGTGAGTGTTATACCAGTCCTTGAAAAATTTTAGCATCTAATATGTTCGTGATTAATTAGCTTTATATATAATAACCATATTCATGTTAAACTAAAATGATAATTTAAAATTTATAATAAAATAACAATGAAAACCTCAAATTTTCCAATTTTTACAGTGAAAAGTGACCCCTCAGATGCAGAGGTGGTCAGTCATAAGCTTATGATAAAATCTGGTATGATTCGTAAACTGTCATCGGGTCAATATACTTGGCTCCCGTTAGGTCTTAGAGTGATTGATAAAATTCAGGATATAGTAAGAAACGAATTAAACAGAATTGATTGCAGAGAAATCTTGATGCCTCTTATACAACCTAATGAACTATGGAAAGAGTCAGGGAGATGGAGTGAATATGGACCAGAACTTTTGAGATTTAAAGATAGACATGAGCGAGAATTCTGTTTTGGTCCAACATTTGAAGAAGTCATTACTGATCTTTTGAGACAAGATTTATCTAGCTATAAGCAATTACCTATTAATTTATTTCAAATATCAACGAAATTCAGAGATGAAATAAGACCGAGGTTTGGAGTAATGCGATCCAGAGAATTCATAATGAAAGATGCATACTCATTTCATGCATCCGCCAGTTGTCTGGATATTTCATATTCTAAATATATGAAGGCTTATAAAAATATTTTTAATTCGCTTATGTTGGATTTTACAATGGTAGATGCGGACAGTGGAAATATTGGTGGAAGTGAATCACATGAATTCCATGTTATAGCAAATACCGGTGAAGATGATCTTCTCTTAGATGATTCAAATAATGGTATGAATATTGAGATAGCGAAAGAGAAATATCAAGAAGAAAACTTAGAAAAAATTGTCGGTAAAAGTGGTATGACACTTAAAAAAGGAATCGAGGTTGGTCATATTTTCAAACTTGGCACGAAATACTCTAAACCAATGAATTTGAGATTTACAGATGAGAATTCAAAAATCAATGATGTTTTTATGGGTTGCTATGGTATTGGAATAAGTAGGGTTGTGGCAGCAGCTATAGAGCAGAATTATGATGATAAAGGTATAATCTGGCCTAAGACAATGAGTCCATTTCAAGTTGCGTTAATTGAACTTGATTCTAAAAAGAATACAGGAATCAGGGAATATACTGAAAATATTTACAAAGCTCTCAAAAATAACGGAGTAGATGTCATACACGATAATCGTGATCTTAAACTTGGTAATAAATTAGCTGACTGGGAGCTGATAGGAATCCCAAATATACTCATAATCGGTCAAAAAGAGACAGAGAATAAGAATATAACACTCAAAAGAAGGGACGAAGAAGAGAAACGAGAGGTAGCATCCGAGTTCATCAACGATTCTTCGCTGACCGTCTAATCATCTAAAAATCTATAGTTACCTTTTTGTTTATTATGTTGCTCAATTGACATTTTTGCTTGATTTAGAGCTTGCTCTGCGAGGTTTATTGATTTTTCGTAGTCTTTATCTGCATGTGCTTTAGTTGCTTTTTTGATGAGTTTTCTAACATCTCTCCACTCGTTCTTTAGCTTGATTGCAATTTTGTTTGTTGATTTCGCTTCTTTTATAAGTGCCGAGGATTTACCTTCAAGTGTATTGGACAAAACAGGATCTATACTGAAAAATTGGAATATTACAATTAAAATATAAGATATAATTTTCATCATTTGCTAATAACTTTAAAGTTTATTTTCTCCCATTTATAGAATATGCTATCAAATATGACAAGCATTCTTATTATATATTATTCTAGAAATGGCTCAACGAAAAAAATGGCACGATTAATATCACGCGGTGTCGAGACCATCGAGGGTGTTGAGTCTAAAATCAGAACGGTAGATAATACGAATGCAGATGATCCGCTTGTCGAGAAATCTGATCTGGATAACTGCGATGGTCTTATTATTGGATCGCCCACTCATTTTGGTAACATGGCAGCACCGATGAAAGAATTTATTGATTCAACAACTGAAGAATGGTTCAATGGAACTCTCATTAATAAGCCAGCAGGAGTTTTTACGTCAACTTCAAGCATGCATGGTGGTCAAGAGACAACACTATTGAGTATGATGTTGCCTTTGATACATCATGGTATGATAATAGTTGGAGTCCCATACAGTGAAAATAAACTAAGTTCAACTCTCTCTGGAGGAACACCATATGGCCCAACTCATGTCTCGATAAATAAATCATCTGAAATTTCTGATGATGAAAAAGAGATTTGTATCAACTATGGTAAGAGATTTGCTGGCATTTGTATGAGGAATAAAAGCTGAATTTACCTAATGTCTGACCTCTGAATGATATTCTTGACAAAAGGAATTGTTACTCTTCTTTTAAGAACAAGTGAATTTTTATCTAAACTTTTAAGAACATTACAGAGAAAAAATAAATCTCTTTGATAATGGTTCATAATATATTGGCAAACATTCTCCTCTATAGTCCATCCTATATCTTCTGTAATTTTTTTCACTACTCTAATTTTTTCCTCATCACTAATTTCTTTAATATTAAATATTAAGTTTGATTTAAGCCTTGATTTGAGATCGTTTTTTGTAAAATTTATGTCTTCTATTGGTTTTATTGTAGAAATTAAAACTGATTTATTAGCTAGTATGAATTCATTTATATAATAAAAGAGTAAATCTTCGCTGTTATCTTTTTCTAGTAATACTTCAAAGTCATCCAGGATAAGATAATTAATATCTGAAATATCTATATCGCTTAACATATCGTAACTACTTTGGTCTACGTAGATTTTTGTATCATTAATTATATCAAAGGTAGCTCTACACAGATGTGACTTTCCGGTTGATTTTTTCCCACATAAATAGATCAATTGTCCCAAATTATCTCTAGCAAATGCTTTTAATGCATCTATCAAATGCTCGTTACCTCCAGAGATATAATTCTCTAAAGCTTTCTTATTACAGAAAGAGAAATTGATAGGGATTTGGTCGTGTTTACTTATTTTATCCATATAATTTTGTGTATAGATTAATAGATTAATATATAATTATATTTCAAGCCAATAAACTATGAGAAAAACAAAGAAAAAACTAACATATAAGGATTCTGGCGTAAATATCAAGACTGCTGAAAATCTAATAAGTCCTCTTAAAAGGGCATCTGGTATCAAAAATAGTCGAATGCTATCGATGATAGGTGGATTTGCAAGCTTGTATTCAATAGATATAAAAAAATATCTTAATCCAGTTATCGTGTGTGGGACTGATGGTGTTGGCACTAAGCTTAAAATCGCCATGAAGATGAATAAACACTCAAGCATAGGGCAAGACTTACTGGCAATGTGTGTCAATGATGTTATTACATGCGGCGCAGACCCTATTCTTTTCTTAGACTACCTAGCGACTAGTAAGATTAATGTCAAGTTTCATCAAAAAGTACTAATCGGTATAAAAAAATCGTGTGAAAAAAACAATGTCATTTTAGCTGGTGGCGAAACAGCTGAAATGCCTGGATTTTATAAGGGTGATGAATATGACCTAGCCGGGTTCTGCATAGGAATCATAGATAAAAATCAAATCATTGATACAAGAAAGATCAAACAGAATGATGTCCTAATTGGCATTGAATCCAGTGGCCTGCATTCAAATGGTTATTCATTGATTAATAAATTGATTGAAAAAAAATTAATATCTTTAAATCATGTCTCTGGTAAATCTAAGATAGGCAATATTTTACTAAAACCCACAAAAATTTATAGTGATGTAATATCAAAAATTCGAGGTAAAATAAAAGGATGTGCACATATCACAGGGGGTGGTATCTCAGAAAATTTGTCTAGAATATTGCCCAATGGAATTTCTGCACGAATAAAAATTAACTCGTGGAAAAGACATGATATTTTCAAATTAGTTCAAGAAAAAGCTAACCTTAATGACCATGATATGCTCAGTACGTTTAACTGTGGAATTGGTATGATTATCGTTGTTCAGAACAAGTATAAAGATAATGTAATTAACGACTGCAATAAATTGAATTATAGAACGTATGAAATAGGTTCCATCACTAGAGGATCCAGATCAAAAGTTATCTATGAATAAATTAAACTGTTTAATATTCATATCGGGGGGTGGATCGAATCTTAAAAACATCATTGAGAAGATAGATTCTGGGTTCTTGAAGGATATTAATATCCATAAAGTAATCACGGACAACCCATCTGCCAGTGGACTAAAATACGCCTATGAAAAAAAAATCTCAACGAATATTATTAATGAAGAATACAGTTATGAAGATATTTCTATGGATATCAGCGAAAATAATATTGATCTGATTATTCTCGCTGGATTCATGAAAATTCTACCTGCAGACTTTGTGAATAATCATGATGGGAAAATAATAAATTTACATCCATCATTGTTGCCAAAACATAAAGGTTTAGACACTCACAATAGAGCTATTCAATCTGGTGATAAAACGCATGGTGCGTCGGTCCACTTTGTTACGGAAAAACTTGACAATGGTCCTGTCTTTATCCAGGGATTATTCGAAATTGGGGAATCTGATACTGCTGCCACTCTGGAAAAAAAGGTACATGAGATGGAGTATCAAATCTTACCTATAGCAATAAGATGGTTTGGTGATAAATTGATAGAGAAAAATGGTAACAACTATAACTTCAGAGGAACACTCGAAAAAGAACCAATAAAATATTTATGAAGAAAATACTAGTTTACCTAATTTCTACAGTTATGTTTTTTTGCAGCTTTATAAATGCTGAATATACCTTTGCTCAAGACTTAATAAGTAAACATACTTATATAATTACTAAAGGTAACATACAATTTGCTACGACAGTTAACACTTTATATAAATCAAATGGTAAATCAGTTTTTCAAGTCCTCAGTTCAACTTCTGGGATTTTTAAACTCAAAAAAGACATTAGAAAAGAAACATCATTATTTAAAATATTGAACGATAAAGTGATCTCAGAAGAATATACTTTTTCAAGGCAAAAAAAAGATAGCTATGAATCATATCTAACAAAGATATCAAGAGATAAAACTAAAAAATCAAGCACTCGTGTCACAAAAAATAATCAGGATGAGACTATTTATCATCCTTACCTGAAAAATGTTCAAGATAGACTTTCTGTACAGTTAGATTACAAAAGTAAATTAAAGGCAGGTCAATATAACCAAGTGTATACAGTTTTGGATAAAGGCAGGGTTAGAGAGTACAGATATAATAAACAATCGATAGATACAGTACCCACAATATTTGGTGATACGAAGTGCATTGTAGTCAAGAGAACTATAAAGAATAATAAACGGAGTACGATTACATGGTATGCTATTGAGCATGATTTTATTCCCGTGATAATTAATCAGTATCGTAAAAATAATTTACAATTCACTGTGCAATTAGATAGCGTAGGTGATTAAGACTTATTTTTCAGTCTAAGAGCATTAACTTTGATGAAACCCTCAGCATCTTTTTGATCATAGCTTCCAGAATCTTTCTCAAAAGTAGACAAATCCTCACTGTAAAGTGAGTTTGGTGACTGTCTCCCACAAACAATAACATTGCCTTTGTGAAGTTTGAGTTTTACTAAACCAGATACACTTTTCTGTGAGTCATCAATTATAGTCTGCAAACTCTCTCTTTCTGGACTAAACCAATAACCATTATAGATCAGCCTAGAGTACCTATTAGCTAAATCTTCCTTTAAATGGAGTAATTCTCTATCTAAAGTTATGGATTCCATGGCTCTATGAGCTTTTGCATAAATCGTCCCAGCAGGAGTTTCGTAACAGCCACGCGATTTTATACCTACATACCTATTCTCAACTATGTCTGATCTACCAATTCCATGCTTGCCAGCCAATGAATTAAGTTTTTCAAATACTTTTGCGGGTGACATTTTTTTGGAGTTTAATTTAATTACATCACCGTATGCGAACTCTAACGTGATTATATCTGATTTAGATGGAGCGTTTGCAATAGAGCAAGTTCTGAGCCACATCTTTTCATCAGGTTCTTTCCAAGGATCCTCCAAGATTCCACCCTCGTAAGAGGTATGTAATATATTTGCATCCATTGAGTATGGACTTTTCTTACCTTGATCAAAGTCAATGCTAATTTTGTTCATCCTTGCGTACCTAACTAGATCTTTTCTTGATGAAAACGCCCATTCTCTCCATGGCGCAATAATTTTAATTTTTGGATTTAATGCATATGCGGACAACTCAAATCTTACCTGATCGTTCCCTTTACCTGTAGAACCATGACAAATCGCGTCTGCTCTCTCTTTTTTCGCAATTTCTACAAGTCTTTTGCTTATTAAAGGCCTTGCAATAGAGGTACCAAGAAAATATTCTCCCTCATAAATTGCATTTGCTCTAAACATTGGGTAGACATATTCCTTAACGAATTCTTCTTTGAGGTCTTCAACATAAATCTTTTTGATGCCGAGCTTCTTTGCTTTTTGTCTTGCATCTTTAGTCTCATCCCCTTGACCTATATCAGCTGTGAATGTAATTACTTCACATTGATATTTTTCCATTAACCATTTAGCGATAACTGAGGTATCAAGGCCGCCCGAGTAAGCTAGTACTACTTTTCTAGGTTTTAACATTGTCCACTGCAGCTTCTTTGTCAACCTGTACCCATCTAAATCCTTTTGCATTAGTCTCTTTTTTCCACAAAGGTGCTTCAGATTTAAGTGACTCCATTATCTCTCTTGTTGCATCAAATGCATTTTCTCTATGTTCTGACCAAGTCGCAACTACAACAATGGGGTCAGTTGGTCTGAGCTCTCCTACCCTGTGTATTACAAGCCCATCAAAAATTTTATGTTTCTTAATAGCATCATCTACTATCTTTGTTAAATATTTCTCAGTCATATCCGGATAATGCTCAAGGAACAAACTTTCTACTTTTTCATCATCATTGAAATCTCTGACTGTACCTAAAAATATTGAAGAGGCACCTATACTAGAATTGTTTTGTAATTCATTTCTTTTAAATTCTACAATTTCTTGCCATGGATCAAACTTTTCATCTAAAATTTTAATTTTCATTTTAACCACCAGTTACAGGAGGGAAATAAGCAACTTCATCACCATCCTTAAGTTTATATGAGCAATCAACATATTCATGATTAACTGCTATCAGAACAGTGCCATTATACTGTATTTCTGATGTGAGCTGATCAAATAGATTGCCCGCGGTTATATCATCGTCAACTTGGATGTTTACAGTGCCCATCCCCATATCATCTTTTATGCTTGCAAAATATCTAACACAAATATTCATGATGTGATTTGTATAATAGTACAAATCTGCAGTTTATCAAACAAATAATATAATTTGAGCTATTTATTGTGCTATTTTACTTTGCTACCTTGTTTGGTGAGTATGACGCCTAGAAGGATTGAAATATAACAGATAAGTGCTAATGTCCAATCTCCCAGCATTACACCTGGATAAAGTGGTATAAGTGGAAAAAACATAAGGCTCACTACACCGCCAATGATAATGTGTAGTATGCCGTAATCTGGAAAGACTTGAATTAGGATACCATATGCTGCTAGATATCCTGCCACAACCGCAACTAAATAAAAAACATAACCTATCAAACTAAATATCATAACTTATAATGCAACAGTAACAGTGTAGATTGCTAACCTCCAATATATGACATCTCAATTTTTGACTTATGTTCATTGTCTTGCCTGCTAGATTTTCTAAGGACAGAGTATTGGTCAATTCTTCTAGTCCATACATTTTCAATATCATTTTGTAATTTATTTATGTCAGAACTCTTCCTTAGTGTATCTAACACATTATATCCCTGCGAAGCGAATAAACATGTATAAAAAAGTCCGTCGGCTGATAATCTAGCTCTGTTACAAGAGCCACAAAATGGTTGAGTAATTGAAGAAATAAATCCTATTTTTGCATTATAACCGTTAAGTTGCCATTTAGTAGACGTAGAACTATGATCATCTGTTAGTTTGATTAACGAAAAGTATTTTGATATATCTCTATGTATTCTCTCAGACGAGTATACCCTATCCAAGTTCCATTCATTAGTTTCCCCTACATCCATAAATTCTATGAATCTTATCTCTACATTAAAGTTTTTGAACTTATCAACAATATCAAATATCTCATTGGAATTAACATTATTCATGATCACAACATTTATTTTGACATATCCAAAAACGTCAGTTGCTATATATATTGAATCAATAACCTTGCTTAAATTTGAGTAAGGGTTTATTTTTTTATTAGTCGAACATCTCAGAGAATCAAGACTAATTGTCACACTATCTAATCCATTTTGTTTGAGAAGTTTAGCTTTATTAAAACTCAAGAGAGAGCCATTTGTTGTAAGTGCAACCTCGTTGATTCCTGTATCTTTTATACCATTAATTAAATTTTCTATATTCCTTCTAAGTAAAGGTTCGCCACCAGTGAGTCGGATTTTCTTTATATCAAATGCTTTTAAGGCTTTAATAAAAGATAGTATTTCTTCGAAAGTTAATAATTCGGATTTTTTAAGGTATTTATAATCCGCGTTGAATATATCTTTAGGCATGCAGTAAGAGCAACGATAATTGCATCTATCTGTAAGCGATATTCGCAAATACTCAAATGATCTTTTTAATTTATCATTTATAACCATTACAAACTTTACATTCCTTATCTTTGTTTAACTTAACAATCCTAAAATCATTATTCTTTAAATCAATTGTAAGAAGCCTGCTCTCTAGACGATCTCCAATATCAAGAAGAACTTTAATACACTCTGAGGCTTGCAAGGAACCTACTACACCTGTCAAAGCTGAAAATACTCCAGAATCAATACAAGCGTTACTGTCTGATACATTCTCATACAAACAATTGTAGCATGGTTGACCGGGAACGTCGTTGCGAAAAACTATTATCTGACCACTAAATCTTATGGCTGCTCCCATAATTAATGGTAGTTTTTTATCAAGAGATACTCTATTAATCAATGATCTTGTTTCAAAATTGTCTGTAGCATCAATTATTAGATCTGCACTATCTACAAAATTAACATTAGTAGTACTCAGAAGACGTTCGTTGACTGCATTTATCCTAATACTAGGATTGATTTTCTGCATCTTAAGTTCTGCTACATCAACTTTCTTTTTACCAATATCATCTGTACTAAAAAGTATCTGCCTCTGCAAATTAGTAACATCTATAATATCATCATCAACAAGCGTAGCCTGGCCGATTCCTGACGATGCAAGATAATATGCCAGGGGCGAGCCGAGTCCGCCCAAACCAATTAGAACCACATGTTTCTCTTTGAGTAATTCCTGACCCTCAACATCGATATCATCCAATAGTATGTGCTTATTGAAACGAATTAGCTCCTCATCAGTAAGCTGAGCGTTTTTGTTAATTTTTGTTTTTGTTCTCATTAAACTTTCTGAGTTGTTCTTCAGTTGCAGGTTTTTGATATTTTTTCTTGTATTCATCATATGGCATACCATAGACATATTCACGAGCGGAATCATAGCTTATCTCTTGACCTTTTTTCTCAGCTTCTTCAGAGTACCATTTAGATATACAATTCCTACAGAAATTTGCTAGGTTCATCAAATCTATATTTTGTACATCTGGGTTCTCTCTCAAGTGACTCAGAATTCTTTGAAATGTTGCCGCCTCTATCTCAATTTTACTGTTATGTTTAATAGACATCTACCCTTCTCCAAATAAATTTATACTATTCCAGTATATATAATCTCTTGGGTATTTACATATCTATGTCTAAGCTTTTTTAAAATCACCTTGCGATAATTTAATGCCATATACGACAATCAATAACCCAATGAGGTAATTGAGGAAAATATCTTCATTAAGGAAAATTACACCAAAGAAAATGGACCAAATTGGAATTAAGTAATTCATTATTGATATAAATGATGCGCCTGATGTTTGTAGGATTTGAAAATAAATAATTGTCGCAACAGCAGTACAAAAAATACCTAACATCAGAATGCTTATTAAGTGAGGATAAGATATCTCACTTTCTAATGGTGCGTCGAATGAGAACAGAAATATTAACATTATCACTGCAGAATAGAATATTGTGCCGGTTGATGCGTTGAGTGGCCCTGTAACTTTATTCTTTTTACCATAGACGGCTGAGCATGAATATAATATTGCACCACTCATGACCATCAACTCAGATAATATATTCTCAGATACACTTGGTAAGAAAAATATCTCTGGCATTATTAAAATGATAATCCCAAAAAAAGCGATAACAAAACCCATTATCTTTTTTTTGGTTAGGAATTCATCGTCTAGGAAAACGTGTGATAGTAATAGAGTAGATATTGGCATTGTCGCCATTAATATACCCGCTAATGAGCTATCAATCTCAATTTGCCCGTACGAAATCAATAGAAAAGGTGCTACTATTCCTACTATACTCATGAAGCTGTAATATCTCCAATCTTCTGCCTTGATTGTGATAGATCCATTTCTAATGAGTAGAATAACGACTAGGAGTAACGCTCCAATTATCAGCCTTCCAGCGACGATCATTTCTGGACTATAAACCTCGAGAGAGTATTTATTCAGAGTGAAAGCACCTCCCCATATCGCAGACAAGACCAGTAAAAGAATCCAATTAATTGTATATGTTTTCATCTTGAGTTATTCTTAAAATTAATTTGATGTAGTATTTTAATATTTATGAAGGTTTTATCAATAAATATATCAGAACCCAAAAAAATAACCTTTAACGGCAAAGAGCTTATCACAAGTATTTATAAGATGCCTATAAATAAAGAGGTTGAAGTCGGTCAACTTGGTATTGAAGGAGACAGACAAGCTGATCTGCAAGTTCATGGTGGTTATGATAAGGCTGTATATGCATATTCTCACTCACACTACTCACACTGGTCTGAAATCATGAAAAAATCTTATGAGGAATTTGGATTAGTAGGAGAAAATCTCACTATTGACAATTTTGATGAAAGAGATGTCTTCATTGGAGATGAATATAAAATAGGTACCACACTTCTTCAAATATCACAGCCAAGAATACCTTGTTATAAGATTGGTATTAAGATGAACAGTAGAGAGTTTCCAAAGCTTTTCTCACAAAGTGGTTTACTTGGATCCTACATGAGAGTCATTGAAGTAGGTAAAATGAAAATAGGTGACTCTGTTGAGCTGTCAAGGCGTGATGACGATAGTATGTCCATTTTTGAAATATCCCAACTATTATTTGTTGATATTAAAAATATAGAGGGCATGAAAAAAGCCATAGATCTAAAATACCTATCAGAAGAAATCAAAGAGAGGTTTAGAGAAAGGCTTATGAAGTTGGGAGATTTTTCATCTCTTTGAATCATGAAAATATCAAACATAAGGGTTGTAGATGATGATATAAATATTGTAGCATGTGTGGGAGACACTGAAACTGGCGCACATCCAAAAGTATATCTGAATATTCGAGATGAAGGTGGTAAAATTGAGTGTTATTATTGTGGTAAGACGTTTATGTATAAATCTAAAGTTGAGAAAAAGTAGATATGTTTGAAAAAAGAAAGTCGATTAAACAAGTAGAGGAAGGAAAAGAGCTTTGTCCAAAGTTTGATGGCAATGGATTAATACCTGTAGTGACTACAGATGTAAAAACAGGCAACCTTCTAATGCATGCTTATATGAATAGAGAGGCATTAGAGCTTACTATTAATAAGAGAGAGGCTCACTATTACAGTAGGAGTCGAAAATGTGTCTGGCACAAAGGTGCAACCAGTGGTTTTATACAAGAAGTTAAGAAAATTATGATAGATGATGATCAAGACTGCATTTGGTTACAAGTTGATGTAAAGGGTCAAGCAAGTTGCCATGTTGGCTATAACTCTTGTTTTTACAGAGAAGTAACTATTAATGAAAATAGAATACTACTTGATTTCACAGAAAAAGAAAAAGTATTCGACCCCGATGAAGTGTATGGTGATGCACCAAATCCGACAATACTATAAAACATTTATCTTACTTTCTCACTGAAAAACCTTGCAATTATCCCAGTCAAATATAGATTGATTATTAAATATGCTGGACCAAATGCCATAGATACGTAAAAATAGTAAATTGATGGAATTGGACTATAGTTAGAAAAGTAACTGTATGTAAGATGAATAAATATCAAAAGTGGAGTAAGGATAAGAGCGCCTAATATTACGTCAAATAAAATATTTCTCAATGAACTCATCAAACAAAAAACCTCATATTAGTAATATAACAAAAAAAGAAGCTTGGCAAATAGTTTTACAAGCTAAAGATCAATATTCCAATAATAAAGACCAAAAATCTTACACAATCAAATGTAACACTCAGAAGAATACTCTGGTATGTATATACTCAAAAGTCAAAGAAAAGATCATCCGAAAAAACTTTTCTTGCGAAGAGCGAACTGAAAATATGATCAATATGTACCTAAGGTTAGTCTTTGGTAATGAGCATCCGTATTTTGTCGGTCATATAGCACAGAGTCTTGATGGTTTCATAGCTACCAAAAGTGGTCAGTCGAAATATATTAGCTCAAAAGAAAACTTAGAACATATACATATGCTGAGATGTATCAGCGATGTAATTATTGTAGGTTCAAAAACAGTCCAAAAAGATAATCCCAAACTTACAGTTAGACTAGTAAAAGGTCACAATCCGATGAGATTGATACTTGATAAAAATAATGAATTACATAATAGATATAACGTATTCTCTAATAATGATGGTCTGGGTTTCAAAATTATTTCATCTAAAATAAAAAATAATGATGATAATGTATTCTCGCTTCCACTACATAAGAGATATTTCAAGTTAAATGATCTCAATAATTTACTACATAAATTGAATAAGAGAATTATCTTTGTTGAGGGTGGCGGGTCTTTACTGTCTAAATTTTTTGATAGCGGATATTTGAATCAACTACAAATCTGTATCTGTCCAATAATATTAGGAAGTGGTAAAAATAGCTTTCTATTAAAAGCGCATAAAACCATTCCAAAGTTAAGTTACAGAAGCATTAAATACCATAAGATGGGCTCTGATGTTTTATGTGATATTACTTTTTAATTGATAAAAGAAAATATAGTCCTGGCAAAGAACAGAAGAGGTTTAAAATACCGTACATGATAGCTACACTTATACTAGATGAGGCTGATAATCCTAGTAAAAATGCAATCAATAAAGCTGTTCCTTCTCGTACTCCCCATCCACCAATGCTTACCGGCAATGTCATTGAAAACAACACAATAGGGGTAAATACAAAAAATGCAAAATAATCGATAGATAGTCCTAAGGCTTCAGCGGATATTATATAAATTATAATGTATGAAATAACTACAAAGAACGATATTATCGTATGATTCCAAAAAATAGTTCCTGAAAAAATCCTTTTAAAATTAATTGCTACTTCATTTGATTGAACTTTATTAAAATAGATTTTTTTAGTGACAACATAGATTATCAAAATAATCAAAATGACTGGGATGACTGCATATAAAAAAGCCACGTACTTAGCATTTATTAGAAAAAATAATGTTAAAGAGAATAGAAAAATAAAGAACATCATGATTTGCCCTGACAATCTTTCAAAAACAATACCTTGTACTGATTTACTTAGGTCAATCACGCTCGAATTAGATTCACGAGCACAATAAGCTCTATATATATCGCCAACAACACCACCTGGTAGGATATTATTAATAAAACTAGAGATATAATAAAATTTAAGACAGTAGAAAAAATTCATTTCAGAACCATTTTTAGACGATATATACATCCATCGATATGCAGATAAAGCATATTGAAAAAAGCTTATAAAAAAAACCAAGAGGACGTATTTATAATTTATAATGCTCAATGTTTTGTATAATTCTGTTCCATACTCTTCGAAAATGTAATACAGCAAACCAAGAGATAGAATATATTTAAGCAGATCTTTCATTTAATACTCAGGTCTGAATAATAATATCATTATGACCTACTGTGGTTTCAAGAGAATTATTATCTATCAATTGAATTTTTGAACTAAACCATTTTTCAAGTATTTCATTATCAACTTGACCGTTTCTTTTCAGAGGTTTATAAATTGTTTCAAGGTATTTCATCTGAAATTTTTTGTTTTCATGAGAATTTGATAATAACTTCCATGATGAATCATAAATAGAGATTTTAAAGTTTTTCTTTTTTGACAGTTGTTTAACTTTTTCAATACTTTTGTATCCTAGTGCTAGCTCTCCTTCTTTAATGCTTTGTTGTTCTTTATTAAATTCATTGATTATATATTTATCATGTGTATTTTTATGATTCCAACTTACCTTACCATTAAAACATAACGTCATCGCAATGACTTTGTTACCATTGATGATGTTGAAAATATTACTTAAATATTTAATAGATAGTAAGTCTATTAATGCTGACATACTTAATACATCAAAATTATTAATTAAGTCGATTGCTAAACCTAGATCTCTATTAATCGTTTCAAATCCATAAGTTAGATTATGCACAGGGTCTTCAACTTTGAATTTCTTATTAGATATTCTCTCAATAACAAGTTTCTTACTCTTACAGAATTTTGCGGTAGATATCCGGCTACTATTCAATAACCTTTGATCATGATCTAACAGCATCATTGTCTTAAAAAATATATCGTTTTCAATACACCATCTACCAAAACTACCTGTGCCCGACCCAATATCCAGTATACAATCAGACCTTTTAATGAGTTTTTTTAAGTTCTTATTTCTGGATAAAAAATCATATGGCTCTCTTAAAGCTAACCATGTATTAGTAAAATATTCTTTTTTCATAAAATCTTTTTATTTTTTTTGCTGTATCTGACCAGGTATAAAATATATCTTTATTTTTACCATTTACTGAATTACGTGACAACTTCTCATTTATTTTGTTACTAATGTTGTCAGGATCTCTTAAATCAACAAAATCAACAGGATAATTACCAAGTACTTCACGAAGAACAGGCAAGTCTGTTGTGATAATTTCTAAACCTGCGGCAGCACACTCAGCTATTGACATTCCAAAGCCTTCATATTTGGTCAACAAAATAAAAAATTTAGATTTTTTAATTTCGGCTATTATCTCGTTAGGCTTCATGCTACCCTTGAATTCAATTCTATCTTGCATTTCATTTTTTATGATTAATCTTTTCAGATTATCATAATATGTTTTATCCATTTCGTGATTCCCAACTATTGTTAATGTCCAATCCTCTGTAACTTTTTGGAGAGCTTCAATTAAAATATGGTAACCCTTTCTAGGTATAACATTTCCAACAGATAAGATATTCTTTGAATATCTGTCTATCTCTTGTTTACAAAATTTTTTATCTATACCTGGATACGCAACACAAATATTTTTGTATTTACCTAAGTATTTTTGTAATACTCTTTTCATTGTTTTACTAACAGTAATTAGTGATTCTGCAGCATTGAATGCTTTTCTTTCAGATAAATATAGATTTATGTTAGACATTTGATTATTTGATATTTCCATAGAGCATGGATGGTGGATAAGTATATTAAGTCTATTTATTACTCTCGTTCTTAGTTTGTTAACTAGATATCCATCGATGAGAATAGTTGAACTCTTAGGGATTTTGTTAATCTTTTTATGAAGTAGTATTACATTTATGTTGTAACGTACTCTTACTTCCTTAATCGGTATACGAAGTTTCTTCAGCTCTAGTACTAGATTATTATCGTATAGTGTTCCTCCAGTAATAGACTTATCAAATTCAGGAATTATAAAATATACTTCCTTCACTAAAATTTTTTTTCAAAAGACGCTGAAGCTACATGAGATTCATTTAATATAATTTTAACCGAGTGAAGATTAGCAATATCTTGAGAATTATCATTTAATTTTGAAATTATCATATTTACGATAAATTCAGCTAAAAACTCTGTTGTAGTGAGATTATCTTCGAATTCTTTTTGTTCGTCTAAATTTTGAAAATTAAGTTTATCTAAGCATTCTTTAAGAATTTTGGTTGCTAGATCTATATCTATTGCAATATTATTTTCTAGTAAATTCTTTGCATATATAATTAAGTCAACTACATATGTAGCTCCATGAAGCTTTTGAGCTCTACCAAATGATGGATGGTTTAAACTATGAGCTATAAATAAATGGTCTCTTACTTTAACACTATACATAGAATTAATATTTTACAACTTTACAAAGAAAATTGTTATGGTTTTTTCTATCAGAAAAGAATTTATCTAAATCGTTAAATTTTACATACTTTTTTTCTATGAGATGGTCGAGATCATTGCTTGCATCTAATATTCCAAGTGCTATTTTTCTTCGATCTTGATTAGTTACATCGCAGCGAGAAGGTGATATCTTTGATACTTGAGACATTATTAACTTGGCTCTTTTTGAAAAAAAATTCTCCCCTAATGCTATATCTGATTTTTTATCACCATACCAACTAAGGACGCATATCGTAGAATTAACTGTAATATTATTTTTTAGTGAATTCAGAATTCTATGATCGCCTGTGCACTCATAGATGAATCTGGCATCAAATTTTTTTGGGATTGTATCAAGAAACTTTATACCTAACTTTTTTGTAATTTTTCTCTTTGAGGGATCCTTATCTACTATAAATAAGTTTACGCCTGGAATTTTGTCGATAAGGTATGCTGTGAGCAATCCAACAATTCCAGCTCCAATAACCAGAATTCGATCACCAGCACTCGGCAATGTATCCCAGACTGCATTTATAGCTGTTTCAAGATTGGGAATCAGCAAACAACGAGATAGTGGTATTTTATTTGGGATAATAAGCGCCTCGTTAGAAGGTATCTTGTAGAAATCTTGATGTGGATATAACGAAAAAATGTTATTTCCTAAATATGACTTATCTCCATCTACGACTTTGCCAACATTTATATATCCATATTTGATATCATTTCCAAAATCTCCTTCTTGATAAGGACACTTCATAAGATTTCTCTGACTTTTTGGAACTTTACCAGAGTAGACAAGCTTCTCTGTACCATAGCTTATACCTGAAAAAAGAGTTTTTACAACTATCTCATTGCTATTAATTGATGATATTTCACCAGATTTAAAATAACCTTTATTTTTTTTATCTATCCAGTATGATTTTGTCTTATATATTTTCATATTCTTATAAAGTACTATTATAAATACTTATGGTAAGTATACTATTAAAACTTATACCTTTATCTATAATTACTTCTACCGTAATTATTTTAATTATAACTGATGTAGAAACCTTAAGAGGTATACTATCCTATAATTTTTTTCTGCAGATTTTTTTGGCATGTTTAGTGTCTATAGCTATGCATAAATCCAAGTTACAAAGTATAAATTTAGCAAATTATATTACATATTTTAGATTGATTATAATCATCACGTTACTAATTTTGATATTATCTAGAGATAATATTGATAATACATATTATTCGCTTTATTTTATATTCTTTTCTTTTTTAGTTTTTATCATGGATTGGTTGGATGGTTATATTGCCAGGAAGCTAAAACAAATTACAGACTTTGGATTCTTATTTGATCAGGAAGTGGATAACATATTTTTATTTGTACTTGTTCTATCAATTACTCTATCTTATAGCGCATTATATTTCTTATGGCTGATCCCTTTATTGAGGTATATCTTTCTTCTAATGAAATACGCATTTGTTTGGATGAGATCGGAACTTTATGACAGTATGAGAAGAAAATCTATATGTGCGATCACAACTTTCATGTTAATTATATCTAATCTTGAAGTTTTATCATTTTTTTTAGTAGAACTTCTTAGTATAATCAGTATAACTATCATAGTGTTTTCGTTTATAAAAGACATTCTATGGTTATATAGGAGGAATAATGCTTAGATTTACTATATGCTTGATATTAATATTTACATCTCAACATCTAATTGCTGATGAAAAAAAATATACAATAGATGATTCTCATTTTAGCCTTGGTTTTCTAGTAGAACACGCTGGCTACTCTAAAACTCTTGGCTTATTTAAACATATTGAGGGAGATTTTATTTATGATGAAGCCTCTAATCAGGTGAAAGATTTATCAATTATTGTTAATACCGATAGTGTTTTTACAAATCATGAAAAAAGAGACTCTCATTTGAGGAGTCCAGATTTTCTCAACACAGATCAATATCCGACGATGATATTTGAGGTCAAGGAATATGCATTAAATGATACGCCGGGCCAAATTATGGGTAATTTGACACTTCTAGGTATCACAAAACCAATTAATCTCGATTTCAAAATAAATAAAATAGCTCAATATCCATTCAGGGTAGGCCTGAGCAAACCGATGGTGATGGGTGTATCTGCTAGGACAAGTTTTAAGAGATCGGAGTATGGAATGAAATATGCTCTAGATAAAGAACTTGTGGGAGATGAGATTGAGTTGATAATTGAGTTCGAAGCTCGTCAGGAATAACATGCGTTTGAAAGAAATACAGCTCAACTCAAAAGAGTTAAGAGATTATGTCGATCTTGTGGGATACGAGAAAGATCAAACACTAACTGATCTTAGGGAGGTTACTCGTTCACTTGGTGATGCATCGATAATGCAGATAGGTTCCAGTCAAGGTAAACTCATTGAAATCATATGTAGGCTAGGTAATTTTAGTAAATGTATAGAAATTGGAGTATTCACTGGTTATAGTTCTATTTGTATCGCTAAGGGCATGGTTGATCATGGTAAATTATATGCTATTGATCCATCAGAACAATATACAAAAATAGCACGTGAATTTTGGAAAAAAGCGGGTGTTGATAACAAAATAGAGCTAATGTTAAGTGAAGGTAATGAGGTTCTAGATGATTTCATAAATAGAGGTCAAAAAGGAGAATATGATTTCGTGTTCATCGATGCAGATAAAGCAAACTATATTGACTATTATGAAAAGTCAATGCTGTTGATTAAATCAGGGGGTCTGATAATGGTTGATAATACCGTTTGGAAGGGTAAAGTGCTTGATCCTAATGATCAGTCACAAAGCACAGCCACTATTAAGAAACTTAATAATACAATAGCAAGTGATAAACGTGTAAGACATTGCATGTTAACAATGTATGATGGAATGACGATATGTCAGAAAAAATAATAAGTGTATTAAGTTTTTATAAATTTATAAAACTACAATCATTAGAAATCTTAAAAAAAGAAATTTGGCGTTTTATGTCACAAAGGAATATACAGGGAACCATTATACTGTCGCCTGAGGGTGTAAATATAAATATATGTGGTGATAGAATTAAAATTGAAGAGTCAAAAAAATTCCTTCTGAGAAGATTGAAGATACATAAGGTTTTTTTTAACGAAGATAAGGTAAGCGAAGTGGCTTTTACTAAGTTAAAAGTCAAGATTAAAAAAGAAATTATTAAACTAGGTTTTCATTTGCAGCAGAATCAAATAATAGATCATGAACATGTTGATTCATCAGGGTGGGATAAATTGATGTCAAGTGATACAACCATCATTGATACAAGGAATAAATTTGAGTATTTGATGGGTAGTTTTAAAAATTCAATCAATCTAGATTTATATAATTTTAGTGATCTAGAGAATAAAATTAATAAGCTCTCGTTACCTGCAAAATCTAAAGATATAGGAATATTCTGTACAGGTGGTATAAGGTGTGAAAAAGCTTCACTGGTTTTGAGAAAGCTAGGGTATAAAAAAATCTATCAACTGCGTGGTGGTATTATTAATTATCTGCGAGACAAGCCGAACAGTACAAACTGGCAAGGTGAATGTTTTGTTTTTGATGATAGAATTACTTATTAGAAAGAAATTAATTAATCAGTACTTTGTCAACAAAAATCTCGGTGTTATTGTAATTTTTAAGGCTTATCAAGTCAGACTGGTACACAGTTTTCATCTCAGTATTTACAAAATCTTCATTACTAGTTTTTATGAGAAGAGTAACCTTTGTTGGTAATTGGTCAGAATTATTTATCATTATGTTATTATCTGATATAAGAATCTCCGAAACTATTTGCGCACTTTTCATTCTTTTGACGGCAAATGGAGCTGGTTTATCTGACCGTAGTATAAAAAAAACATTTTTAGACTGCTGAAGAGTTGAAATGACATCCTTTGATAATTTTATCTTTACCATATGAGAGATTTGTGTGTTTTTATTTAGATCATCTAAAGCTTTCTTGTATGAATCTTTGTTACCAATATTTGGATTTTCAATAACTTTGCTAAGAACAAGTTTAGTTGTTTTAACATCATTAATTTCAAATAAGTAATTAAGGTACATATTATAATTATTCACATTATCAGAGTTGGTTGTTATGAGTTTTTCGTACGTATTAATTATCTCGACCTTATTTTTTTTTTCATCGATTTTTCTAAGTACAAATATATAATCTAATAATAAATCAGGATCATTACTTTCTATCGATATCGCTTTCTTAAAGAATTGTGCAGACTGTGAAAATTCATTAATCAACATATAAGACTTGCCCAACATTATATTACCTCTGAGATTGTTTGGTTCATCTCTTACCTGCTCCTCTAGAATTGGGATATTATTTTTTATGATTTTTATGTTTTCTCTTATTTTCATATTCCTTTCGGATAATTTAGAATATTCATCTTTAAGGTGAATACCAGAATCTATCTGGAAAACAACGATTAATCCAGCGGTAATGACGAAGAAAGGTAGGACTAGCCTTAAATTTTTCAAGTTGATTTGTGATTTCTCCCCGTAGTTTTTATATAAATAGAAAATATATAAAATGCTTATTGCGGAGAAAATAACAAAAATCATTATCTCACTCCCTTTTTAAATAATAAAAATGTAATAATTATCATAAATAATAATGGTCCAAACCATAAGACTATATTCTGTTTATTCACTGGAGGATCATATAAGATAAAACTACTGTATCTATCAGACATAAATTGTTTTATTTCACTTTCGCTTTTTCCATTTTTAATCATTTCTTTTATTTTGTTTCGCAAATCAACTGCCAGAGGTGCCTCTGATTCAGCTATATTTTGATTCTGGCATACCATACACCTGACTTCTTTAATTAAGGAGTTGTAAAGTGACTCTTCATCTAATTGCAAAGTAGACATTGTCATTGATGAATATGAGAGTATTAGAGTACTAAAACTTATTTTGATTAGCTTTCTGCATTTTTGGAAGAATGCTATTTTTAAATATTTTCTCATCAATTGCACCTATAAATTTGTCTATAATGATTCCTTTTTTGTCAATTATAAACGTTTCTGGAACTCCATAAACCCCCATTTCAAGACCTAATTCACCATTTATGTCATGAATATTAAATAGGTATGGATTACCATAAATTGCTAACCAACCTAATGCGTCACTCCGATTATCTTTATAATTTATACCAATTATATCTATGCCTTGTTGTTGAATATTCTTTAGAAGCATGTGTTCTCTTGTACATTCTAAGCACCAACTAGCCCATACATTTATAAGAAAAGCATTTTCTGGAAAATATTGAGAGCTTACAAGATTGCCCGTCTTTAGCTCCTCTAGATTAAAACTTGGCATCGGCTTGCCAACAAGAGGTGAGTCTACATCTTTTGTATCAATAAGTAACCCTAGTGATAAAGTAACAAAAAAGATAAGGAAAATTAGTAAAATCACACTTTTTTTCAAATTATTATCCTCTTACTAATTTTTCATTTCTCCTAAAAATTATACTAAGTATTGCACCGATTACCATTAATAACGCACCAAGCCAAATCAAACGTATTAGTGGTTTGTGGTAGATCCTGACAGACCATTTGGTCTCTGATACAACATTACCTAGGGTTATATAGAGGTCACGAGTGAAACCAGGAGATATGCCTGCCTCAGTCATGGGCATGTCACTGGAAAAGTATAGACGTTTTTCAGGATACAAAACAGATTCAGGAGCACCATCTTTTACAACAACGAACTCTGCTCTGACAGATTTATAATTTGGCCCTTCGAATTCCTCTAAATCCGAAAAAGTGAACTGGTAGTCTTTAAGTGTAACTGTATCACCTAACTGTAATACTTCCTCCCTCTCTATTTTGTTATTCTCAACGATTGTTGCACCAAGAACGAATACTGCTAAACCAAAATGAGCCAATAACATCCCTGAGTTTTTTAACAGAAAACTAAAACTTTTTAGATCCTTATATCTTCGATAAATGAAAAATGTGAGATTAACGCTAATCCAAAAAAATATGAACAAGCTAAGAAGTACAAATATATTCGGTGTTGATGTCAGCAGACCACTAATTAATGTGAAAAAAGCTACTATTAAGATGCTAATGAAGAAATATCTGATTAATTCTTGATTTTGATTATTTCTGAAGAAAACATAAATGGGAATATATCCAGCTAATAAAACTAGTGGTGTCATTATAGGTAAAAAGACTGCGTTGTAATATGGTGTTCCAACGGAGATTTTTTCTAGGCCTAAAAGGTCTAGAACTAGAGGGTATATCGTACCGAGAAGAATTGTAAAAGTTGCCGTGACAAGAAGTATATTATTAATCAAGAAAAAACTCTCTTTTGAAATAAGTTTAAATGAGAATGGATCATGCATCTTAGAAGAATTCCGCATGTAAATCAAAAGAGATATTCCAAGAATTAAAGCTAGGAAAATTAGTATGAATGCTCCACGCGCAGGGTCATTAGCAAATGAATGAACCGAAATTAAGATACCTGATCTAACTAAAAAAGTACCCAGTATACTGAGTGTAAATGCAAAAATTGCGAGTATTATTGTCCAGTTTTTGAACATTGATTTCTGCTCGCAGATTATCAGCGAATGAATTAAAGCAGTCGTGACCAGCCATGGCATAAATGAAGCATTTTCTACAGGATCCCAGAACCACCATCCGCCCCATCCTAATTCATAGTATGCCCACCAACTTCCAAGAGCTATGCCTAGAGTCAAAAAAGCCCATGACATTAGAGCCCATGGTCTAATCCATCGAGCCCACTCTTTTTTAAACTCTTGATAAATACAACATGTGAGTGCAAACGCAAAAACAACAGAAAGTCCTACATATCCCATATATAACATAGGTGGATGAATGATTAAGCCAAAATCTTGCAACAAAGGATTTAGATCTTTTCCGTCAATTGGGACCGAGAGATTTCTCTCAAATGGATTTGATGTGAATACTAAAAAGGCAAGGAACCCAATGTTCAACAGTCCCATTATTGTTAAGAAAGTTCTTCTAAAGTCAGAGTCTAAGGTTTTGCTATAAACGCTTGCTAGAAACATCCATAGACTTAAAATTAAGCACCATAACAACATCGAACCTTCATGACCTGCCCATGTTGCAGAAATTTTATAATAATATGGAAGTGCAGAATTTGAATTGGAAGAAATATATCTCAGTGAAAAATCATCAAGTACAAATGAGGCTGCAAGACAAACGAAAGATGATAAAACTAGAGGAAACTGTAATTTTGATGTTGATAAAATAAGACTATCATACTCTGATTTCTGACCTGCGAGTAGAGGTCTAGAAATAACCATCAATGTTATATTTAACAGCGCAAGTAAAATTAAAAAATAACCTATATATGCAAACATTCTCTTACCTTATTGATTTACTCGTTCTCTCTATCTCTGACTCATTTATCTGAAGGCTATCTGTCAACTCTGGGGGCATGTAGGTTTCGTCGTGTTTTGCTAAAACTTCTTCAGCAACAAAAATACCTTCATTATTAATCTTGCCTCTCATAACTACACCTTGACCCTCTCTAAACAAATCTGGGAGAATACCCGTATATGTGATGTTTAAATCATTACTAAAATCAGTAATTATAAAATCTATTTTTGTCGTTTCCTCGTACCTCACAATACTATTTTCTAAAACAACACCACCTACCCTGAAAATATATCCATCGGGTATGTTACCAGCTTTAATCTGGGATGGACTTCTGTAAAATAGTAAGTTATCACTAAAAGTTTGTATGAATAAAACAAACAGTAAACTGATTAATATAAGAATCGTAGAAACAAACATCACTCTCCTAGATCTCCTTTTCATTGTTGCTTAGATATATCCTTTTTGATAGCCTTGTGAGTCAAAAATAAGATAATCAAATTCAATATCATCGCCGCTAATACGATGAAATATGAGGAAAATATATATACGAAATAGTCTTTCATAGAGCAAATATTAACCCATCTATTGCTAAATAAAAACTCTATTAATAGTATTCTTTTGGCCTGATGGGGAGCCTTATAATTCTGCTCATTTGCCTTTCAAACTTGTATAGATACCATCCCACATGCTCACTCTGAGCTGTAACGCTTTTATTGCTGCTGAGTATGCCAAGATCCTATCTGATTTTTTTTTGCATAATTCCATAAAAATTTTTTTTGCTAATGGCCCATGCCTTTCACCATCTATTTCAATATGTCTATCAAAATAACTTATCAGAATACTATTACCCTTCTTTGGGATAGTTTTAATTATTTGTTTAAACATGGAAGGTATTATTGTTTCTTTGCCAAAACAAAAAATACCTACGATCTTAGGTAAAGATTTAGATTTTGATATTGATATATCATGATTAATAAAGTGTTTCACCCATATTGGTAAATCTAGGCTGTGAATATGTTTTTTAGAGTAATCATTTTTTTCAAAATATGATATTAGGCTTAATATAGGTCTAGTGTTGGCTCCGACAATTCTCATAGCTGATATATACATTTCAAAATGCGATGAATAAATATTTCTTGATATTTCATCTGACTCCTCTGAGTATATGATTTCGTTTATGAATCTCGCCATTCCATTTCGAGTGCTTTGGTTAGGGGTCCATGGAATTGATTGAGGAGTTAGGTTTTTTTGGAGGGATTTAACAATACTCATAAAACTCCAAACTGCATAAATATGAGTACTCATAAAAACACTCAATTGTTTCTTATTAAATTTCATACGAAATAGTGGATGATTGATTATATTTTTTTTAATTCCATTTATCTCTTTAATATAAAGTTCTTGATCCATAAGTAACCACAAGCAATTATTATTCCA
>CAJWIW010000003.1 GCA_913041865.1 uncultured Gammaproteobacteria bacterium | reverse complement strand
CCAGTATTATTTATCCTGTTCAAGGATATTGGAAGTGGGGCGGAGGATTCCTAGATGAGGCAGGTTTTTCAGACTTTGCTGGGTCTGGTGTCGTCCATTTATGTGGTGCAGCAGCAGCTTTGGCTGGCGTAATTGTTTGTGGAGCAAGAGCTGGCAAGTATGAAGGCGATAAAGTCAATGCAATGCCAGGTGCAAATCTACCATTAGCAACTCTTGGAACATTCATTCTGTGGTTAGGATGGTTCGGATTCAACGGTGGATCAGAATTAATCATATCTAACGTTGCTGAAGCAAATGCAGTATCGCTTGTTCTTGTTAACACAAACCTAGCAGCAGCTGGTGGTGTTATGGGAGCCTTGATTTTATCAAAGCTAATGTTCGGTAAATCAGACTTAACGATGGCGCTTAATGGAGCTATTGGTGGTTTAGTATCAATAACTGCTGAGCCTTTAGCCCCAACACCAGGTTTAGCAACCATAATTGGTGCTATTGGTGGTTTAATCGTTGTTTTCTCAATTGTTACATTAGACAAAATGAAAATCGACGATCCTGTAGGAGCGATCTCAGCTCATGGTACGTGTGGTATCTGGGGATTATTAGCAGTTGCTCTAACCGGCGGCTCACTCGGTGCACAAATATACGGAACACTTGTCATATTTATTTGGACATTTGTCGTTAGCTTTATCATTTGGACTATCATCAAAATGTTCTTTGGACTCAGAGTATCAGCTGAAGACGAAGAAGATGGTGTTGATGTAGCTGAATGTGGATTAGAGGCATATCCAGAATTCAGTAAGTCTATGGATGCTGCTCCATCTGTATACCCAAAAAAATAGATGTAAGAATGTAAGAGGGTGTATTTATTACACCTTCTTACAGACCGTAAATGACCAAGACCCTGACGGGTAAATCGGCATAGGAAATTCTACGGTCTTAATATTACTAAAAGAATACCTCTCAAGTTTTTTTCTCATCGGCTTAATAAGACTTTTTTCATGAAGCAATGGAGAACCGCTTTGTTGGATAAATACCCCTTTTTTTCTTAGTCTTTCATTTACTATATTATAAAATTTAGATGAATATAGTACATCAGCTGATGTGTTCGGGTCTGTGCAATCAATTATGACAAGATCAAATAGGTCACCTTTATATTCTTTTAGCCATTTGTATCCATCATCAATTACTAAATTGATCTTATTTTTCTCATTTTTCTTTAAGTTATGATTCAGTGGAAAGTACTTTTTACATGATTTAACAACATCATAATCTATCTCTACAATGCTAAGTTTCTTAATAATTTTATTCTCGAATAGATGATGAGCTATCTCGAAGTCACCACCTCCTATTATCAAGACATTATCTAATTTTTTTTTACGAATAACGCTTATGCATGTCTCTTTGTACTGATTCGAATTCTTCTCAGTTAGCATAAAACAGTCTTGCAAAAGAAGGATATTGCCATAGTATATTGATGAGTAAATCTCAATTTTTTGATATTTTGATATTTTCTTATATAATCTTTTTTGGCATTCAATAGCGAAGAATGTTTTTGTGTCTTTATTGAATTCTTTTACTAACATTTAATATAAATCATTGTTATAGTAATGATTATTTTACTACATTTATGCTTACTCATCTTTATAAATATCTAAAATGAAATTAGACCACAAACATCTCTTAGTAAGGGCTGAGGTAAACAATTGTCCCTCTGAAGGAGAACTTTCGCTAGTCCTCTCTTGGATGAAAAAGTTAATTAATACTATCGATATGAAACTTCTCCAGGGCCCAAACATATCATACATTGATCAACCCGGTAATAGAGGCATTACCTGTATGGCTTTAATAGAAACTAGTCATATAGTTCTTCACATATGGGATGAAGCAGATCCAGGTATTTTTCAACTTGATGTGTATAGCTGTAAGTCATTTGATATTGGTACTGTAATAAACTGTTTATCTAGCTCTTTTGAGGTAAAAAAAATTGAATACAAGTTTCTAGATAGAAATACAGGTCTTACTTTTATTAAATAAATTTTATGATTTCAGTTTTAAGCGATATTTTATCTTTGCAATTACATAATCTAGTAAGTACTGCATATTTTTATACAGTTTTGATCTTTCACTAAAGTCCGCAGGAGCTATAAAATCAACTCTATTTGCTTTTAATAAACCCTCACTTATTTTTATTTGAGTTTTATTATTTTGATAAACCGCAATGGAGTGACCACCCTCTTTTTTTATTAGTGCCATACTTGGTACATCAGTCAGACCATCTCCAATATATATCATATTATCAAACGGAATTGGTCTCTTAATCTCGGCCATATGCTCATTAATCGAATCAGACAAATTCTCTTTACCTTTATTAATACGAAATAAGTATTGTGTTTTTGTTGTATCTGTCACGACAATTTTTGGAAATACAGCTATGTTATCTTTGTTGTAATAATATTCAGAAGCAAAAATTTTTTTAATATATTTTTTTATTGAAATCCCTTCTAATATTTCTAAGTGACCAGCTGAAATAATGTAATGATATATTTTTATCTTGGAGTTAGATGTACAATTAACGTATTGATTCACTCTGTCAAACCACGAGGAAACACCGTTATAATACTCTATATCCTTTGACATTTTTAAGAATTCAGTCTTTGAGATCGAGACATGTTTCTCAGCTGCACAATCAAGTAGATGACGCATGTAGACCATCATAGTTTCGGCTCCAGTTTTTTTGGTCTCTCGGACTATATCTGCCCAAAAATTCTTAGACTTAATACCTAATCTAGGAAGAAGTGTGTACTCTTGCATAGTTTTAGGAGTGAGCGTACCATCAAAATCATAAATAATCGCTATACTATCTTGTTTCATTACATTTCCTTCGGAGCCTCGATATTTAAGACCCCTAATCCACATTTTAATACTTTCTGAACTGCAGCTATGAGATAAACTTGACTATAGTTTATCTGGTCCTTGATAATTTTCTCATTTGCATAATATCCATGGAATAATTGAGATAGGTCATAAAGGTAGTTTGTCATAATCTGTGGTTTTAGATTGACTATTGACGTTTTACATATATCAGAAAAACTACTCAGTTTATCAACAAGGTCTATCTCTTGATCTTTAGCGAGGTTTTTATAATCAAAATCAAATTTTTCATAACTTTGAATATTCATAAGAATTTTTTCAATTCTTGCATGTGCGTATTGTATATAATAAACAGGGTTGTTTTTATTAGAGGCTACCGCTACTTCTAAGTCAAAATCTAAGTGCTGATCTTTGCTTCTCATGAGGTAAAAATAGTTAATCGCATCTACTCCAATCTCTTTCAGTAATGTATCTAGCTCAACGAAATCACCTTTTCTAGTTGACATTGATATCTTTTCTTTACCCCTATAAAGGTTAGCAAATTGAATGAGGTGAATATCTAATTTGTTTATGTCATGCCCAAGAGACTCAAGACCTTTGTATATTCTGTTCACATATCCATGATGGTCGGCGCCCCAGATATTTATCACTTTATCAAATTCTCTCATTTTAATGTCATGATAAGCTAGATCAGATGCAAAATAAGTGTATTCACCGTTTGATTTAATTAATACACGAGGCTCATCGTCATCAAACATAAGTGCACCATCTTTTTTTATAGTCTTTCCACTCTCTCTAAGCTTCTTTATTGTTTCATCGACTGAATTTTTATCGAAAAGTTCAGACTCAGAAAACCAATTATCGAATATAATTCCTAAATTACTCAGTGAATTTTTGATATCTTGCTGTATCGAGTTAACAATAATTTTCCGACAAGCTTCTAGCTTTTTCGAGTGCTCATTATTTTCGAGCAAATCTTTTATTTTTATATTCCAACCATTTTTATTAATAAATTCTGTTATTTTCAGCGATATATCATTTACATAATCTCCTTCATATAAATCACTGTTAGATTTTGCTATTGTATCGTCGATTCTGGAGAAAACACTTATCACCAGTTTATTAATTTGATTCCCGTAGTCATTTACATAGTATTCTTTATGTACTTGATGTCCTTGTATTTCTAGAAACTTTGAGATAATGTTGCCGTAAATTGCACCTCTCCCATGACCGACATGCAATGGTCCTGTGGGGTTAGCTGATACAAACTCAACAATAATCTTATTCATCTTTTCGGTTCTAATACCCTCTAATAAATTTTTAGAATTGATTATGTCTAGGACAATATTGTTTTTATGCGAGTTATCTAGTGTAAAATTAAGATAGCCTGGTTTAGCTACCCATACTCTGTAGTTTTTATCCTCTTTCAGATGGGACTCCATTTTTTCCGCAATTTGGAGTGGATTCTCACCTAGTGTCTTTGCTACTTTCATGGCAACATTACTGAAATAGTCGGATTTTACATGTTTGTTAGAGGTTTTTTGAATTTCGACTATATCATTAGGGTTGCTTAATTCATATATTTCATTAAGCACTCTTATCACTTCTTTTTTAATATAATCTTTCATTTTAATTAGTATAAATCTACTGGATCGACATCAATCGACCACTTCATATTGTAAGGTTTTTTCTGTATTATGTATTGTCTTATTTCTTTGGTTATTTTCCTCAGCATGGTTCTATTTTTTGAACCTATTATCAGCTGATGAACAAACATATTATTTTTTTTCGAGAGCGGAGCCTCTGCTGGACCCAGTAAAAATATACTTTTCTGTTCAGAATAGCAACCTTTCAGCTCCTCTAGGAACTTAAACGTAGTTGATTTTTTTATCGATGACATCTTAAGCAGAGATAAATGACTATATGGAGGTAAATTAGCTTTCTTCCTTTCATTGAGATTCTCTAGAGCAAATTTCTCATATCCATCAGTGAGAAGTGTGTTTAGTAATGGATGTTCTGGTCTTCTAGTCTGAATGATGACTTGACCTTTTTCATTTTTTCTTCCAGAACGCCCAGCCACTTGTGTTATCAGTTGCGCTGTCTTTTCTAGACCGCGGAAATCTAAATTATACAGACCAGAATCAATATTAATAATCCCAACTAGTGTCACACTAGGAAAATCATGTCCTTTTACAATCATTTGTGTGCCTACGAGAATGTCTACTTGGTTATTTTTAGCTTTGTCTATAAAGTCCTCTAACTTTTTAAGACTTGATATTGCATCACTATCTATACGTAAAACTCTAGCTCTTGGAAATAGCTCTTTAATTTTATCCTCAATTCTTTGTGTCCCAAAACCTACTGGTACTAAATTACATTTATCGCATGTTCCAGGATTAATCGAGACACTTTGATAATTACCACAGTGGTGACATTTTAAGATTTTTTGATTCTTGTGATAAGTCATAAATGATTCACATATTTTGCATCTCGAGATCCAACCACATTCTAAACAAGTTAAGGCATGACTGTATCCACGTCTTCCAATGTAAAGTAGAGATTGTTTATTATTATCAAGATTCTTTATGATTGCATCTTTTAAATATTTAGAGATACCATGTTCTGGTAAATCTTTATTCAAATCAACGAGGGTAATTTTAGGTAAATCTACCTTATGATATCTTTTTGTTAAATTATATTTTTTAAACTTTTCCAGTGATACATTATGCAAGCTCTCGAATGATGGTGTAGCACTTCCGATAACTATTGGTATATTAAGATTCTTAGCTCTCATAATTGACAGGTCTCTTGCATGATATTTAAATTTCTCCTGTTGCTTGAGCGAAGCATCATGTTCCTCATCTATTATGATTAGCCCCAGAGACTTAAATGGCAGGAAAATAGAAGATCTCGTACCAATTATGATATCCAACTTTCCATCTCTAGCATTTATCCATGTTGTCACTTTGTCCTTAGTCGTGTGTCCTGAGTGGTATGATTGAATTCTTTTATCAATATACATCTCAAATCTTGTTATTGTTTGAGGTGTCAAATTAATCTCAGGAACTATTATTAAAACCTGTTTATTTTTACTTGTAACTTCTTTAGCAAGATTTATATACACCTCAGTTTTTCCGCTCCCTGTTACTCCATGTATTAATGAAGTCGAAAAAGTATCTATATTTTTACTTATATCGCGGAAAACCATCTTTTGTTCATGATTTAAATTTATTTTTAATTCATTCTTTGATAATTCTTTGTATTCACTTTTAAAGATTTTTATATTACTAAGTGCTATACCTTGCTTAATCTGCGATGGTAAAGCTCCGAATAAAACTTGCCCAATAGGGTATTCATAATAATCACTTGCCCAAGTACAAATTTTCATGATTTCGGTACTTACTAAACCATAATCATCTATTAAATTTATTGCAGATTTTAGCTTATAGTCAATTTTATCTTTCGAAACATATTTTTCTTTCTTGATCACAATGCCTACAATGGTTTTTTTCCCGAATGGGACAAGCACCCTTCCGCCAATACTCACTTTGCCTAGTGAGTTGGGCACAAGGTACTTAAAAGTCTGGTAAAGAGGGTAGTTAATAGCAACGCTGATGACTTGGTCCATTATTTATTATACATAGGTAGAAGAGCATATGATTTACTATATTAACGACCGGTTTTATCCACAGATTTTGTGGATAAAATTGTGGATAATTGGCAAAAGTGGATTGATTTCTATCATGTGATTATACATACAACAGATTGTATATTTTATAATCAATATTAAAAACTCATAGTTATCAATAGTTTGCAGGCTTAATAACAATTTATATATGATAGACTTGATACAAAACTATGTTTGTTTGAGAATCAATCTCATTGTTAATAAATAGGCTCTATTTGCACTAAAACAGGGCTAATACCCCATTATTTCAGTCATTACATGCTTTTTTGTATGCCTTTTTTAAATACAAATCTACCAGAGTAATTTACTTATTAATTTAAATAAAAACTCACATAAGTGATATATAATAATTCGATGATTAGTATTAAACAAATACTGCGTTTAAACGCTGCAGGACATCCGACAGGTTGGATAAACTATGAAACTGCAGTCAAACTCTATCACTTAGGGCAAATAGCATATGAATGTGGTTCGTCCACTACGCGAATTAGGGGCGGTATAAGCCGTCTTACAGGCCTCAGAAGCACACTTGATATCAATTCCATAGTAGCAACTAAAAGCTCACATAAACTGGATTATTCATCATTTACGCCATCTTTAAACAACTCTACATTATTCATGAGAGACGCTAATACTTGTTTGTACTGTGGTGATAAATTTGCTCATAAACATTTATCAAGAGATCATATTATCCCTCTTTCATTGGGAGGAGAGGATATATGGACAAATGTTGCTACTGCTTGCAGGAGATGTAACAACCTTAAGGGTGGCAGGACGCCAGAGGATGCTAATATGATGCTTGTCGCAGTACCTTTTAGCCCTTCGAGAGTAGAGTACTTGATTCTGCGTGGCAGGACTATATTAGCCGATCAAATGGAATTTTTAATTTCACACATTTCAAAAAATAGTCCTTTATTAGCTAGATATAATATCACATAGCTACTAAAATAATTTTATGCATTCTGTTGAAAAGAAAGGAGTCTTGCTTATAAACCTGGGAACACCCAAGTCACCAACTACTGAAGACGTACGAGTTTACCTTAAAGAATTTTTATCTGATAAAGATGTAATTAGAATGCCGAGATTTTTCTGGCTGCCATTGTTAAATCTTGTAATTTTAAGATCTAGACCAGCAAAAAGTGCAGAATTATATAAAAAAGTATGGACAGAATGGGGCTCCCCGCTGCTCTATAACACCTATTTACAAGCTGGTTTACTAAAGAAGAAATTTGATGAGGATAAGATTGATAAATTTTTTATAGATGTAGCTATGAGATACGGCTCTCCTTCTATTGAGTCTAAATTGCTTCAACTTGTCAAAAGTGGTTATAAAAAAATTATTATATTACCTATGTTTCCTCAATATTCGACTACTACAACGAGATCTATTGCAAGAAAGCTTAACGAGATAGTTAAAAAAAATGAGCTATTAGATAAGATTGAAATCAATTTTATTAAAGATTTTCATAATCATGAGTTATACATTGATGCATGTTGCGAATCTATTAAAGATTTCCAGCTTGAATCAGGTCAACCACAAAAACTTTTATTATCTTTTCACGGAATTCCAGAATCTTATGTAGGTGCAGACGAACCATATCGAGATCAATGTATTACAACAGCTAATTTAATTGCGAAAAAACTAGATCTTGATGAAAAACAATTTGAAATTGCGTTTCAATCAAGGTTCGGAAAGGCAGAGTGGATAAAACCATACTTAGCACAGCGTTTAGAGAACTTACCAAAGGAGAAAATTAATAATATACAAGTTTTTTGTCCTGGTTTTTCCTCTGATTGTCTTGAAACAATAGAAGAAATTGGAGAAGAGTCTAGAGAATTATTTCTTGAATCAAGTGGAAAAGATTTTGGATTCATTCCATGCTTAAATGGTTCAGAGAAATTCATTCACCTCATCAAGGATTTGATTATAAATTGCGATAACTATACTATCGATTACAGAACTTTATTTTAATTTTTTAATCTCTCTTAATTCCAGTTTTGAATAATTAGGAATGCCATTTACAAATGGCGGGATGCTCTCACCATCTATTAAGCTAAGAATGTATTTACGGCATATAGTTGTAATACTAAAGCCATCTTTACTAATAAAATTACTTGGCAATTTTTTTTCTTTATTAGCAACTTTCCCTAGAGGAATTTTTCCAGTCATCCAAGCTCCGTCTCTCTTACGTTTTAAGACTGTTACCATAACATCTGAAATCCCTTTAGTTAGGAATTGAACTGATTGCCTTCCCACATCGTAAGCTTGTTGGACATCAGCTTCTGCCCCTATGTGCCTTGCTGCTCTTTGCAAATAATCAGCTACGGCCCAATGAACTTTATAACCAAGTGAATTGTTTACCAAATTTGCTAGTATCGGTGCAACACCTCCAAGATGAGCATGCCCAAAACTATCTTTTGAGGATGAGGAAGATATGAAGTCACCTTTTTTATTCTTAATTCCTTCTGATACTACAATTACACAAAAACCATCGTCTTCTACAGACTTCTTTGTTTTTTTTAAGAATGTCTTTTCATCAAATATTTTCTCTGGGAATAGGATAATTTGAGGTGCGTTATTATTTATTCCCTTGATAACACCAGAAGCACCAGCAAGCCATCCTGCATGTCTTCCCATTACCTCTAAAATGAAAACTTTTGTTGAAGAGTTTGACATTGACGAGACATCCAAAGATGCCTCAAGTGTAGAGGTTGCAATATATTTGGCAACTGTTCCAAAGCCTGGGCAAGCATATGTTCCTGGAAGGTCATTATCTATTGTTTTGGGTATACCAATACACTTTATATCGATTCTATTTTTTTTGAAAAATTTTGATAACTTCAATGTTGTATCTTGAGAATCACCCCCACCATTATATAAAAAATAACCAATATTATATTTTTTAAAAACTTCAAGAATTCTATTGAATTCGTGCTGATCTTTTTTAGGGTCTTTAAGTTTTATCCTACAAGAACCAAATGCTCCACCTGGTGTGTGTATAAGCTTTTCTATCTCTTTTTTCTTCTCTTTTTCAATATCTATTATTTCTTCATTTAATGCACCAGCTATCCCATTTTTACCGATAAGCAATCTACCAAAAAATTTTCTATTTTTTTTGAATTCATCATATATGCCTTTCGCAGTAGCGTTTATAACTGGAGTTACGCCACCAGATTGTGCATAGAATATATTTTTTTTAGACTTTATTGACATGTTATAAATCTATCCCAAGTTTTTATAGTGTTCTTACTTACCCCGACCCTATTCAAAAACTTTATCAATTCGTTGAGATCAGGTGAAACTCTATCCTGATTAAGTTCCATTTCATCAATAGTATTGAGTGTAACAAGTTTTTTTGACATATAGATAACTTTTTCATTTTTTAATAGAATATCAGCAACTTTTGAGTATTTACCACTATCTATATGTTTAAGATCTCTAAAATTCTTGAAAATATCATCTAGGGTCTTGTATCTTCTTATTAGAAACGTTGCTGTAATTTTTCCTATTCCTGGTGCGCCTGGAATATTATCAACTGAGTCTCCTGTTAATGCTTGAAAGTCTGAAAAGTATTTAGGTGAAAATCCAAGATTATTCTCAATATCCCTATAAGAAAACTTTTTATTAGAAAGATTCCACCATATATCATTTTCGTTAATCACTTGATATAAATCTTTGTCATTCGTTATAACAATATTTTTTATTTTCTTTTTGTAATTTTTTTTACAAAGGGTAAAGATAATATCATCTGCCTCATATTTTTTGCTAGCATAATTTCTTATTCCTAGAATATCTAATAATTCTCTACATAAAGAGAACTGTATTTTTAATTCGTCTGGTGCACTAGGCCTATTAGCTTTATAATCTTCGAAAATTTTATTTCTGAAACATGTTCCTAGAGATTCATCAAATGCGAAACAGATATGTTGAGGTTTTTGAGCTGCCAAAAATTTTTTTACAAAATTTGAAAAACCTACAAAAGCGGAGATAGACTCGTAAGTATTGGTTTTTATCTGCGGCATTGTGAACCAATATTTTAAAACAAATCCTGTTGCATCAATCAAAAAAGCGGGACAATGTTTACTGGACAACTTTTATTAAATCTCCTATGCTGGGTCTACCATCAGGATAGTGTCCGTTTAAGAGTTGTAATTTTTCTTTCGCAAATTTGCCCAGTGGCGATGATTGAGCTAAAGAATCGTATGACATGCCTTCGCGAAACCTTATCACCTTTATTTTTAATCCTTTTGAATTTGCAATCTCATTCTCAGTCATCTTCTTAAATGACGTGAGAATATTCTTAGCAGAATTATCGTTAGTTAAATCTTTCATCGTAATAGATGCTATCCACACTTTCGGTTTGATATCTTTAGTATCTGTATCAAATATTACGATAAATCTGCGGTAATATGTTTCCAAAGGTGTTTCATTCTTATATAAATGAGTATAACCAGATAAGTTATTAAAGGAAAAAACCTCTTCATTTAATAGTTCGTTGTTGCTTAAGAAACCAGATTGACGAATACCTTTCTTCATAAATTCCTTAGGCGTTAATCCGTTATCCAGATCGTCTTTAAGGAGGTCATCCGCACGCAAAACAATTTTATCTGACTGTTTTGTTAGCTCTAGTCGGTCTGGGAAATTCTTGAAAACCCATTCTTTATCTATATCGAATCTTATGGCGAATATAGGATGATAAAAGACCGAATCTTTCACGTAACCTTCTTCAGGACTTGTTCCGTAGTTAGAGCCATCAATACGTTTTAGAAATTTTTCTTTATTAATAATTAATTCCTCATTACTCTGCCTACTCTCTTTTAAGGCTTCAATTCTTTTAGCACTATCCGGATGTGTGGAGAAGATTCCATGATAACCTACATTAGGTTCTCTATTTTCACTTTCTGCAATTACCCTTTCAAGTTCGTCAGATTGTTGCATAATTTTTAAAAAACCAGCCATTGCCGTTGGGTCATAATTATTTATCAATAAATATTCAGCACCTAGTTGATCAGCTTCAAGTTCATATCCTCTTCCATATCCTCTATTAATGGCAATATTTAGAAGATTAAATGCATTACTGGTTAACTGGCTTCCTGGAACATTTGCTTGAATTACTCCGAGCAAAAGATTGGTAATTTGTGCTGTACTCATGCCCCTTACAGCATGTCTGGCAGTGATGTGTCCTATTTCATGACCTAGCACTCCAACAAGTTCAGCTTCAGAGTTGAAATAGTTCAACATACCTCGGTACATATAAACATATCCTCCTGGAGTCGCGAAAGCATTGAAGGTTGGTGAATCTATTATTGTAAAAGTCCACTTCAAATCTGGCCGATGACTTTTACGTGCTATTTCATTACCTAATCTTTGAATGTAATCATTAAGCTCTTTATCCTCAAGCACTTTATTTTCAGTGACAATCTTCTCATGATATGAAGCTCCTATAGATATTTCTTGTTGCTCTGTGATTGTTACAAAATCTGGACTTCCTGTAACTGGATTTGTTGCACAACTATTGAAAATTAATAGTGTGAAAATTAATATGGTATTGTGTTTTATACTAAATTTCATTTTTATAATTATGTTGGTTAACAAAATAATTTTCAATTCCTTTCAGTGCGATTGCTCTGTGACTTATCATGTTCTTGTCTTCGTCACTAAGCTCTGCTGATGTCTTCCCTAAGTCTGGAAGGAAAAATATAGGATCATACCCAAACCCATTTGAACCTCTCGGGGATGTTGCAATAAATCCCTCCCACGAACCCATGCTGATAACAGGAAAAGGGTCATTTTTAAATCTAGTAAACACTATCACGCATCTATATCTTGCGGCTCTTTTTTCTAAGGGGACACCCTGGAGTTCTTTTAGAAGTTTTTTATTATTACTCTCGTTAGATGCATTTTTACCCGAATATCGTGCAGATTTCACACCTGGACGTGCATTAAGGTAATCTACTTCTATTCCAGAGTCATCAGCAATAGATGGGAGACCAGTTACATGTGAAGAACTTCTGGCTTTCAGTAATGCATTCTCTACAAAGGTCATGCCAGTTTCCTCAACTTCTGGTATCTCGAAATCTTTATGTGAGAATAATTCTATGTCAGAACTGCTAAGAATTTTTGTAATCTCCTTTATTTTACCAGGGTTCTTAGTTGCTAGCATTATCTTCATTATCTTTTATCAAATAATTTATCTATAATATAAGATTATAGCAATTTTTATAGGATGAGTAAGAAAATCATCATGAAACAGGATACCATTAAAGTCTCAGACATTAGTAAAAAGAAAATTACAAAAAGGACTGCAGTTTCTGAGGGTTTTATTACACTGTCTGATGATGCTATAAAAATTATTGAAACTAATCAGAATAAGAAAGGTAACGTTATCGCGGTAGCCAAAATAGCTGGTATCATGGCAGCTAAACAGACTCCAAGTTTAATACCCCTCACTCATATCATTCAAATTGATGATGTTGAAATAAATATTACTCTTAATAAAACTAAGTTGAGGTGTGAGACGACCGTGACCTCGCTAGGGAAGACAGGGGTAGAGATAGAATCACTTCTGGCAACTGAAATATGTCTACTAACTATATATGATATGTGCAAGTACATTGATAAATCTATGATTATTTCCGATATAAAACTGATAAAGAAAACGGGAGGTAAATCTGGCGACTACTCTCGCTAAAATACTATGGGCATAATTAAAAAAATCTTTGTTCTTGTGGCCATTGTTACTTTAGGAGCATATCTGTATGGTAAATTTGTCTTCGATGTCAATGACTATCGTGATGATATCACATCTTACTTGTCTGAGAGAATTGGCTACGAAGTTATATACAAAGGCAAAATAAATATAGAATTTGATCCAACTGCTAAAATTACGGTTACTGACATTTACATCAGTGACTCATCAAAAGACAATCTTATGATAGCAGACATAGAAAAACTAGAGCTTAACATTGACAAAGAGAAAATTGTTAATGGCGTAATAGATGTAGAAAGAGCAGAGATTATAAATATGAATTTCTACGGTGTAAATATTGATGAAATACTTATGAAATCATACACATTAATAAAAGATCAAAAATACAAGCAATTTAACTCACAAAACTATACATCTATTGAATTCATGAGAGCTGAGGCCGTTATTAGTAAACAATTGATGAAGATAGACAATATCAATATCATTTCCTCTCTTTTGTCAATTAACGGTAGTGGTACACTAGATATGAAATCGAAAAATGTAAATTTTGAAATGATTGGAACATTAAAAGAAAAAAATGATGTCATAGAAGTATATCAAAATAATTATCCAGTTGAGCTTTATAACAATAATATACCGGTTAAGATCACCGGGCCTGTTGATAAAGTAGATTTCAGTGTTGACCTAACTGATATAATTACTAAACAAATAATAAACCCAATAAAAGAGAAAATTATAGATGAGCTTGAAGAGAAGATCCTTGAACAGATTAAGTTACCATTCTAATAACAAACAAAAAATACAAAAAGAAATATTATCTTGGTATGACTCTTTTGGGAGGCATGATCTTCCCTGGCAGAATAGGCCAATCTACGAGATATGGATCTCTGAAATAATGCTACAACAAACTCAGGTTAAAACTGTAAAATTATTTTTTAGAAAATTCATTAAAAAATTTCCAAACCTTGAAAAATTAATACATGCTGATTTAGACGAAATTTTGGAAATGTGGTCAGGCCTGGGTTATTATCGGAGAGCAAAAAATATTTATGCTGCTTGTCGAGTTATCGAGGAAGATTACAACTCACGATTTCCTACCAACTTTGCTGATATAGTAAAATTACCAGGAATCGGAAGAACTACAGCTTCAGCGATTGCAACTTTTTCAAACAATGGTCATTATTCAATTCTAGATGCAAATGTTAAACGCTTGCTTACAAGAGTCTATAACATTAACACAATCAAGAAAGCAGAAAGTGACAAAATATTATGGGAATTATCTGAAGATCTACTTCCACAATCGAGATCAAGCGATTTCATTCAAGCATATATGGACCTAGGTTCTATTATTTGCAAAAGCAATAAACCCAACTGTGATGGATGTCCTTTATCAAATCTTTGTATTACAAACACAGCTAATCTTAGGATAAATAATCATAAACCACAGAGCAAAGTCAAAAAACTCATAAAAGAAGAAAAATTATGGAGCTTAGTTATCATAGACAGTCACAATAATTTCTATCTTGAAAAAATTTCACTAGGTAATTTATGGTCTGGCTTGTATTCGTCACCAATATTTACTAGCAAAGCCAAATTAATAGAATGGGCAAAATCAAAAAACCTAGTTCAATTTTTAACAGAGAAACTTTATAGTTTTCAGCACCGTCTTTCACATATTAATTTCACAATAGATGCCATTCTATGTAATGTAGATGAAGATAAAAAGATTAGCCTAATCCAGGATAATTGGTATAATCTATCAAATATTACTAAAGGAGTGCCTAAATATCAGAATAAAATCATTGATAAATTTGGGAGAGTATAATGGCCAAAGTAAATTGTGTGAAGTTAAAAAAAGAGTCAGAAGGTTTAGATTACCAGCCATATCCTGGAGATTTAGGTAAAAAAATTCATGAAAACGTATGCGCAGAAGCTTGGGATATGTGGTTAAGCCATCAGACAATGCTTATAAATGAGATGAGATTAACCCCTGTTGATCCTAAAGCGAGAAAGTTTTTAGAAGACGAAATGGAAAAGTTTTTCTTTGGGGAAGGTTCAGCAGTACCTCAAGGTTATGTGCCAGAAAATCAAAAATAGCCCAGGTAGCTCAGTCGGTAGAGCAGAGGACTGAAAATCCTCGTGTCGGCAGTTCGATTCTGTCCCTGGGCATAGAGCGCCATGAAGCATCAAGATAAGAACAAGATATTAAATGAAGCACTAAGTCACCATCATAAAGGAGAATTGGATAAAGCTAATCTGTTATATTTACAAGTGTTATCGATAGATCCGGACGATTTTAATGCCAATCATCTACATGGCTGTATTCTTTCGCAGAGAGGACAATATAAAGAAGCTATAAAATTTCTCTCTAAATCTGTAGAATCGAATAGTAATAATTATGAGGCAAATAATAATCTTGCAATTGCCCTAAAAAATGAAAAGTATTTTGATAGAGCACAACTTTACTTTCAAAATGCAATAAAAATTGACCCTAAAGACTATCGTGCTCACTACAATTTAGGTAATTTATGTGCACAGATTAAAGATTACAAGAAAGCCCTAGAAAGTTTTGAGACTGCGTATGATTGTGATAACACTTTTTTAGAATCAAAAAAAAGAATGGGTGAAGTGTATCAATACATTTATCAAGAAGATCATGATGAAAGTAATCTGGATAAAAGTGAAGAGTGTTTTTTGGAAGTCCTTGAAAAAAAACCAAATGATATAAATGCACTCACTCTTTTAGGCTTAGTTAAATTATGGAAAGGCGATATTGATGGCTCACAGAATATGTTCCAAAAGATTCATAAATATCAGTATGAGAATGAAGAAATCCTCAATAAGGAAATAAGCAGAATATTGAACAACAAGAGAGCTCTTTCTACATTAATAAAACATGAATATGAACAACTGACACATATTGATAACGACATGGATGAAATTAGGAATCCTAAATTTACAAAAGAATATTATAACCAACTAAAAAAATATGCTGATAATATTAAAAACAATTCTCAGGAATACCAAGATATCTCAGTTGATTTCATGAAATCCATTCTTAAACCACTCTATAATAAGGCACCTAAAAATATAACAACTAATCTTGTAAATATAAAAAATGATATTGCTACTATTGAAGACCAATACAATAAACAACACCCAGAAATCGTAGTGATTGATAACTTTCTTTCAGACGAGGCGTTAAGAGACATGCAGAAATATTGTCGCAACGCAAATATATTCAAATATCCATATGAGTTTGGATATGTGGGTGCTTTTTTAACAAAAGGCATATCCAATAAATTCTTTTTAAAACTTAGTGAGGATATGAGATTAACTTACAACAATATATTCAAAAACTATAAACTTACACAAGCTTGGATTTTTAAATATGATAATAAGAAAATCGGAACTAAAGTCCATGCAGATCAAGCTTCGATTAATGTAAATTTTTGGATCGCACCAGATGACTCGAATCTTGATACTAAGTCAGGCGGTCTTGTGATTTGGAATAAACTACCACCAGAAGACTGGAAATTTTCCGATTATAACAGCATTGGAGCAACAAAAAAAATTAATGAATTTCTAAAATCTGAGGATGTGGAAAAAATTATTGTTCCTCATAAAGAGAATCGGTGTGTGATTTTCAATTCTAAGCTTTTCCACAAGACAGATAATTTTACCTTCAAAGATAGCTATATTAGTAGGAGAACAAACGTTACTTTCTTGTTTGATTAAAAAATTAAACTCGTATCTTTAAAAAATACTTGATTGACCTTATAATAGATTAATAGGATATATCAATGAAGCAGAAGGCACAATTCAGATTAGGACAGATAGTATACCACTCAAAATTCAGGTACAGAGGTGTAATTGTCGATGCCGACCCATATTTTCAAGGAACAGAAGAGTGGTATGAAAACGTCGCTAAATCTAAACCAGATAAGAACAAACCTTGGTATCATGTCTTAGTGCATGGACAAGGAAATGAAACTTATGTAGCAGAGGGGAATTTAACATCTGACATGAGTAAAGAGCCCATAGATCATCCATTTGTTGAAATATTTTTTGACGAATATGACAATAGTGGATCATATTCTCTAAAGCAAACATTTAACTAATGGATATAATCTCATCACTCTTAGATAGGTTCAAATCACCTAACAAAAAAGATGGTGAATCATATTCTACCGAAACATTTGAAAACAAAGCAATACTCGCGATATGTATACTTATGATTGAAGTATCAAGATCTGATGACAAATTCGATGACCTCGAGAAAGATAAAATTCTATCTATTTTGAAAAGCAAATATAATTTGAATGAAACCCAGTTAGAAACAATTATGAAAATAGCAAATCAGAAAAATGAAGATATGATTTCACTATACGAATGGACAACTATTATCAATAGTACCTATCAATATGATGAGCGAGTAAAGATACTTCGATCACTCTGGGAGGTAGCTCATGCGGATGATGTAATTGATAAATATGAGGATTACACAATAAGAAAAATAGCAGATTTGATTTATGTTAAGCATTCAGATTTTATCAAAACCAAACACGATTGAGCTATTGTATTCTAAATAATGCAACCTGACCAAATAAATTTGGTAAAATTTTAATCATAATGTTATCCAAAACTGATCTACTTGTTATTGAACTATCAGATATTATAAAATTATTTTCTTTACAAAAATTCTCAAAATCACAAATAGTACATAAGTGTATGTTAGGTGTATCATGCCAGCTATATGGCAATTCACTCGTTACTGGCATCCTACCCTCGAAAAAAAGTTGAACACGGGAACTCCAGTGACCCATATTCGGAAAGGATATTATAACTTCTTTACCTATGCGTAACATTTCTTTGAGAAGTTTTTTTGGGTTCTTAATTTCTTGAAGTGATTGAGCTAGAATAACATAATCAAAAGTATCGTCTTTAAAATCATTGAGACCATCATCAAGATCCAGTTGTAAGACGTTGATTGTGTTATCTAAAGATAATTTTATTTGATAAATATCATTATCTACACCATACCCTGTAACATTTTTTTGTTCTTTTAGTATTTTTAGTAAGTTTCCATCCCCACAGCCTAAATCTAAAACTCTTGAGTTTTTCTTCACCCATGAACTTATTAATTCAAGATCCTCTCTTATACGCATTTGGATCTCACAATAAAGTTCTTCATAACATCAAAATAGTCTTCATTTTCCATCAAAAATGCATCATGGCCACCACTTGATTTTATTTCAGCATAACTTACATCTTTTTTATGATCTAACAGTAGTTCAACTATTTCTTTCGATCTCTTTGGTGGAAATCTCCAATCAGATGTAAATGAAATTACTAAAAAATTACTTTTATTTTTTGCTAACCTAGTTTTTAATTTGTCACCAAAATCTTTAATAGGATCAAAATAATCCAGACTCTTTGTCATTAATAGGTAAGTGTTTGCATCAAAGTTTGATACAAATTTTTCGCCTTGATATCTCAAATAGCTTTCAATCTCAAAATCAACCTCATAATTAAATTTTAGCTCTGTTTCTCTAAGATCCCTTCCAAATTTCTTTTTCATGGAATCATCTGAAAGATAAGTAATGTGGCCTAACATCCTCGCTAGAGACAAACCTTTATCAGGTAACTTATTTTGATTTAAATAATCACCTCCACACCAGTTAGGGTCTTTCATTATTGCTTGTCTCGCAACTTCGTTAAATGCAATATTTTGAGCAGTGAGTTTAGGAGCTGCAGCGATAATAATACAATTATCGATCAAAGTTGGGAATTGAAATGCCCATTGCATTGCTTGCATGCCACCTAAACTACCACCTATAACAAAATTCCATTTTGGTATCCTTAAATAATCCATAAGAGACTTTTGTGTATTTACCCAATCTGACACTGTTACGATCGGAAAGTTCATTCCAAAATATTTGCCTGTCTTTTTATCTTTGGTATTTGGCCCTGTAGAACCATGACATCCACCGATATTATTCAAACATACTACGTATAATGAATCTGTATCTATTGGCTTTCCTGGTCCTATCATGTTGTCCCACCACCCATACTTATCCTCATTATCGTATTTACCTGCAGCATGATGATTTCCTGATAGAGCATGACATATTAAGATTGCATTACTCTTATCTTGGTTAAGTTTGCCGTATGTTTCATATCTTATGTCGTATGATGGTATTACAGTTCCAGAAGCTAGCTTAATACTGTGTTCTATATTTGCAGTTGATGTTTTTAAATTTAATGTCATAGTAGATTAGCTAGATGAAATATAGGTGGAATAATTATCATCTGTAGAACTTTAATTGCTACAAGAAGAATTATTGGAGAGAAGTCTATCCCAGATGTGGCAGGAATTATATTCCTTATGGGTCTGTAAAGTGGTTCACATATTTCGTCAATCAGTGTAAAAATAGGATGAGAATTATAAGCCATAAACCAACTCCCTATAGCTCCAATAATTACACACCACCAGATGATGGTAAAGATTTCATCTAAAAACTTTCCAAAGCTCGCAACAATGAGAGTATTCATGCTAAATTCAAATCCAGTAGTTATATATGGTAAATAAATCTTAAATGCTGTAATGGCTGTCGCCAGGATTATTATAATTAAGTCTACTCTCCCAAGATATGAGGGTATTAATCTCAGGGGTTTTAATATAGGGTCAGTTATTTTAATGATAACTTGACACACAGGATTATAGAAATTGACCCTCATAATCTCAAATAGCAGTCTTAAGATTAATGCAAACTGTAAAAAACTAACGATAGTAACAAGAATAAAGATTATGGGTTGTGATGTATAGTTAGTCATTATTTCTTTTCCCTAACTGGACGGATTTTTTATATGCCTGATCTATTGATTCCATAATTATTTTACGAATATTCTTTTCTTTCATTCTATTGAGAGCAGCTTCGGTAGTTCCTTTTTTTGAAACGATTGTTTTTTTTATATTTTCCATATTATTCTTATTATGATAACAAGTATAACCTGTGGAATAAAAAAGATTCCTTGATAACTCCTCTGCTTGATCATCTCTAAATCCAAATTTTTTGAAAGTATCTTTAACTATTTGTGTAAAATATAAAAAATATGCAGGCCCACTTCCACATAATGCAGTAAGTTTATCAATTTGTATTTCTGTGTTAACCTTAGTTGTGGTCCCAAATATATTTAGAAAATTAATTACACTGTCTAGCCTATTTCTCGGAAAACATCCTTTAGTAAAAATAAATGACTGAGCATTCCCAAACTGTGCATTTATATTTGTCATTATTCTTGCCGTATAGAAACTTTTATTAAGTAATTTATCAATTACATTTAGTCTACTACCTGCCATTAAACTTAAAACTGTACTTTTCTTATTTCCGTATTCAATTATATCTTTTGAAACAAGCTTAAAGTCATTAGGTTTTATCGCAAGTAAAATTAGTTCAGATTCAGATAAATTCTGATCAATAGAGGAAAAAAATTTAATGTTCCTTTTTTTAGAGTATTTATTTTTTTTCTTATCGATGTCAAATATTGAAACTTTGTGATTTTGTTTACAAGATATAATTCTATCAACAAAACATTGCGCTAGATTACCTCCACCGATTATAGAAATATTTTTGATCATTTTTCTCTTGCTCCAAAAACTAAAGTACCTATTCTAATAAGATTAGCATTATGAGCAAGTGCTAATTGATAGTCGTTACTCATCCCAAGTGAAAGTGTATCAAAATTGACTAATTTTGCTCGTAGTTCGGTAAATTTCTCTGATAAAAGTGCATATGAATGTTCTTTTTTTTCAAGAGCATTAGTTTTTGAGGGTATGGCCATAATACCTCTCGTTTGGATATTCCTGTAATTCTCAGAAATGCTTATAAAATCATCTACCTTATTTAGGTCCAACCCAGATTTACTCTCCTCATCATCTATATTTATTTGAATACATACATTCATGATTTTGTTACATTCCATTGAGAACTTGTCGATCATATCCATATGTTTTTTTGAGGATACAGTATGAATCCAGTCGAATAACTTTACTATTTCTTTAATTTTATTAGATTGTAACCTACCAATGAAATGCCACTCAATATCATAACCATCTAGAGATTCTATCTTTTCTTTTGCTTCTTGAAGATAATTCTCACCAAAACTCCTATATCCTAGATCATAGATTTTTTTAATAGAATCTTTTTTTTGCGATTTTGAGACTAAAACTAATTTTATGTTATCACCAGATCTAAGTGATGCATTTTTTATATTTGCAGATATTTCAGCAAGATTATCAAGATAGGTTTGATTCATTTAAGTCTATTATTCATAATCATGGACATAATAGCCATCCTTATTGAAATTCCTGATGTAACTTGATCTAGGATTACTGAGTTATTTCCATCAGCCACATCCGAGTCAATTTCAATCCCTCTATTTATTGGCCCAGGATGCATCACAATAACATCTCTCGATGCCGATTGAAGTTTTTTACTCGTTAGGCCATATTTTTTATAATAGTCATCAGTTGATATTAGTGCTTCATGCATTCTCTCTTTTTGTAAGCGAAGCATTATAACAACATCACACCCAGAAATGCCGTCCTCTAAACTGTCAAAATATTCAACATGGAGTTCATTTAGATTTTCTGGCATTAGTATTTTTGGACCAATTATATTTATTTTTTTTACAGATAGAATCGTCAGACTAGTTATCAGAGATTTTGCTACCCTTGAGTGAAGTATGTCACCAACTATCGCAACTTTGAGATTATCAAATTTCTTTTTATATTTTCTAATTGTATACATATCCAACATTGCTTGTGTTGGATGCGCATGAATTCCATCGCCAGCATTTATAACTGAAATTTTTTCTCCTACTTGTTTCGCAATGTAATGTGGGGTGCCAGAAATTGAGTGTCTTACAATGAACATATCGCAACTCATCGCTTCAAGAGTCTTAATCATGTCCACAATAGATTCACCCTTCAATGTAGATGAGTTGGATATGTCTATATTTATGAAATCGGCAGATAATCGTTTAGACGCTAGTTCAAATGTAGTTTTTGTGCGGGTGCTGGGCTCAAAGAATAGGCTTGCAATAGTCCTGCCTTCAAGATCGCTATACCTCTTTTGCTTGTTATCTACATACGTTTCAGCTAAGTCAAGAATTTCAAAAATCTGTTCTCTAGACATGTTTGAAATGTTTAGTAGATGTATCAACTTATTACTTGAGCTAAATTGTATTTTCTGATCAATTTCCATTTTTTTGCGTTGTTATATCATTAAACCAGCTTTCCAAAATAAGACAAGCTGAGATATCATCGACTTGCTTTTTCTTTTTATTTAGAGCCCTATTTCTTCTTAGTTCTTTAAATACCATCTTGGCCTCTTCTGTAGATAATGTCTCAGAAAACTTCACTATTTTGATTTTAGACCCATATTCAGTCTCTAATGATGATGAAAATTTATCTAATTCTCGGGCCAATATCCTGTTATTTGTTGTTTGTGGATCACCAATAATAATAACGTCTGGTTGCCAATTCTCAATGATTTTGCAAATATTTTCCATGAAAACTTTATCATTTTTTAATATAGATAGTGGCCTAGCCTTACATGTAACTGTCTGCCCTAGAGAGATACCAACTTTTTTCAGACCATAATCAATGCCGAGACAAGTTAGTATTTCATTTGATCTGCTGGTATTCATTTTTTATGATCATCAATTACTTCTATAAAATCTCTGGCTATCTCAGTCGAAAGGTCTTCATTTTCATTAGTCAATTCAACTAAGCCAGTTGGTGATGTTATATTTATTTCTGTCATATACTTTCCTATAATATCTATGCCTGCAAAATAAATCCCGTTATTTAATAATATTCCTGCAACGATTATCAGATGATCTAATAATGATTTGGGGACATCTTTTATTAAGAAATTTCCGCCACAGGCAAGGTTTGCACGAAAGTCTGTTTTCTTTGGGAATCTTAATAAGCATCTCTTATACACTTTTCCATTATAGATAATTATTCTCATATCTCCATATTTATGAATATCTAAATATTTTTGCAATATGATAAAGTTGTCTCTGTTATTATTTTGAGTATGTAACAACTTATTTTGAAATTTTTTATCATCCACATTAATTTTTTGAATCAATTTACCAGCCATCATATTAAGTGGTTTGGCAACAACATCATGATGTTTTTTAATAAACTTTACCATATTTGTATAATTATTAGTGATTATAGACGGTAGTCTATTCGGAGAATAACAATCTCCAAGAATCTTTTCATTCATCATCATGATTGATGAAGGAGAATTCATTACGAGCTTACCACCACTCTCTAACCTTTGAAGAATATGGGCAACATTAAGATAATCATCATTTATAGGCGGGTCTTTTCGAAATAATATTACATCCATCTTATCTAAATTCTGTTCTCTAGATTTAGACAGTTTATAGAACTGAGATATTTTCCTATTAATTGTTATTTCAGCTGTTGAAGCGATAACAAAATTATTTTTGTATGATATTGTGTTTGGAAAAATATAATAAATTTTTGCAAATTTCTGTAAGGATTCTATCAGACAAATAGTCGTATCTTTTGAGGGATCAAGATTTTCGATAGGATCCATTAGAACAGCTATCTTGTTCATTTATATCTCTACATTATAAAGCTCTTTAGCAGCTGCTAAGATAGCTAATCTCGCAACAACACCATAAATATAGAACTTATTTTTGTCAGAATATATCGATTGGCTATGATCAGGACTTATACAAATGTCATTAAATGGTATAGGTTTAAAGGTCATACCTGGTGAATTTAGGTTTTGTGAATTGTCTTTATCCTGATGAACTCTATAGAAGCCCCCTACCAAGTTACTTCCGAATGCATAGATCACAGGCTCTACAACATTATTAGGGGATGAGAGTTTTTCATTAGAGTATATACCCTCTTGAAGGATAACACTTCTTAGAATCTTCCCACCTTTTGTTTTTGCCATTTTAGTTCTTTGTTTTCGATTAATCTTAACTATTTCATCTATACTATTAACCTGCATAATCCCCATACCATACGTACCCGAGTCAGCCTTAATCATTATGTATGGTTTTTCATTAATGTTATATTGTTCATACTTAATCTTAATTAATTCGAATAATTTTTTTGCATGATAAATTATACAATCTTCACCCTGCTTTGTTTTAAAATCAATTTCACCGCAATTTCTAAATAGTGGTTCCAATAACCATGTATCAACATTAAATACTCTCGAGAAATTATAAATAATATCAGTGAAATATTTAAAATGAACAGTTTTAGATCTATTTGTCCATCCCATATGTAAGTCAGGGAGAATAAGTTGTTTTGTATGTTTTAGAATATTTGGTACACCCGAAGATAAATCATTGTTTAGTAGAACAATATCTGGAATAAATTTCTTGTATGAGAGGATAGAATTATTTAATACAAGATCCTTATTAATAGCTTCAGTATTAGATTCATCACCTAACATACAACTTTGGACCTCAAATCCAGCCTTTTCTATAAAACTTTTAAGCGTAGTTAAGCTTTTACTATAAAATTTATTTCTCGTATGATTCTCAGTTATTATAAGTAATTTTGTCAACTCAGCTGATTGTTTCTCAAGAGTATGTTGAACAGCTGAAATATAGAGAGACTCCATGCTGGCATCAAGATTATTAAAACCTGCAGGAAATAAATTTGTATCAACTGGCGCGATCTTATAACCAGAATTTCTTAAATCAATTGATGAATAGAATGGAGCAGGGTATTTGATCCACTGTTTTCTAAACCATGCCTCAATTTCTAGATTTTTTGAGATTATAATTTCATGAAGGTCTTCATTACTAAACTTTTTACTATATCGTGCAATGGAATGTATATTATTCACTTCAACCTCTTAGTAACACTTGTGCAACTATTGCTGCTGTTTCAGTCCTTAATATCCTATCTCCTAATGTCACAATATTCCAGTCAAATGTTCTTGCCAAATTCAACTCGCTATCAGAGAAACCTCCCTCTGGGCCAACGATAACAATCTTCGGAAAGTTATTTCTATTAACATTGCTTAATGCTAATCCAGAAGGGTCACATAAAATTCTTTCATATCTACCATAGTTTTTATCTTTAAATAGATCTTCTAAAGATAACGGTTCTGATAGGATTGGTATATAGAGCCCTCCTGACTGTTCAACTGCATGTATAATAACTTTTTTCCAATGATCCATCTTTTTAGAGTGATCTCCGGGATGACTTCTTTGACTGATTATAGGAATTATTTCATCAATTCCTAATTCAACTGATTTTTGAATTGCAAAATCCATATATTTATAACTAGGAATACATTGTGCAAGTACGATTTTATTTTTGTTAATATTCTCATGTCTTAATTCTTTTATAATATTGATAGATTTATTTGATTTAAAAGTTATTATTCCAAGATATTCCTTACCATCGCCATTAAATAAGATAAGCTCCGCTGATTCCTTTAATCTTAAAACATTTTTTAACCTTACAATTTGTCTAGAGGAGGGCGTGATTATATCATTAGTCGATAGCTTTTGATTGAAATAGAGTCTGTGCAATTTATTTTGTTGCAATTTCAATAGCACCTTCTACTACGCTAGATACATGATCAATTTCTTTTTTGTTTATTACATAAGGAGGCATGAAATATATCACATTACCCAGAGGTCTCAATATAACATTATTATCAAGCCCATACTTGTATGCTCTGATCCCTCTTCTTTCTTTCCAATCATATGTTTTTTTTGTTTTTTTATCTTTAACCAATTCTATTGCTGTAATCATACCGGTTTGTCGTAAATCACCAACATTAGGATGATTTTTAAATGAAGAAAAGTTTTTATAGATATGATTTGATAGTACACGATTTTTTCCTAACACATCTGTTCGATCAAATAAATCCAATGTTGCATTTGCTGCAGCGCATGCAATTGCATTACCAGAGTAACTATGTGAATGCAGAAAAGCATTCAGTTTAGTGTACTCATCATAGAATGCGTCGTAGATATCATCATTAGTTAGAATAGTAGAAAGTGCCATATATCCACCGGTGATACCCTTTGATAGACATATGATGTCAGGAGTTATCTTTGCTTGTTCATAACCAAACATACTGCCAGTTCTTCCGAAACCCACTGCTATTTCATCCGCAATTAGGTGAACGTTGTAGTGATCACATACTTCTCGTAAGAGCGTAAGATAGATTGGATGATACATCCTCATGTAGCCAGCACATTGCACAAGGGGTTCTATAACAACAGCACATATCTTTTTGTGATTCTTTTCTATCTCTTTTTGCATAAAGGTAAACATCTGTTTACTATGCTCTCTATCTGAAATATCACCTTTTTTATTAAAACTATCTGGGGAGGGAACTATAATAGTATTTTTGAGCATCTTATTGTAAGTCTTTTTATATAAGTCTATATTGCTAATAGAGAGTGATCCTAGTGTCTCACCATGGTAGCTATTAGATAGCGCTATAAATTTATTTTTATCTT
>CAJWIW010000002.1 GCA_913041865.1 uncultured Gammaproteobacteria bacterium | reverse complement strand
GGCTCATAACCCAAAGGTCGTAGGTTCGAATCCTGCCCCCGCTACCATACCTAATAATGAAAAAATCATGTGATTTCTCTACTCTATTGAAAAGAAATATTATACAATTGAAGCGTAGCCCCAAATGGGGCTATTTTGTTGTTTAATGCAGATGAATAATATAGAGATCGAACTTATGCAAATTGTGAATGATTTAGTGTTGAAAAAGAACATTAATGTGCTTAATACGAAAATAACAGGTTGGAAAAATACTAAAAAGGCAGAGATAATAATTGAAAAAAATAGCGGCATCACCCTAGATGATTGTGCATTTGTATCAAATATTATTGATGATATTCTGAAAAATAATAAATCTTTCGTGGATCTTAAAAATATGTCAATTGAGGTTAGTTCACCGGGCATAAATAGGGAGCTGTACACAATAGATGATTTTAGTCAGTATATTGGAGAAAAGGTAATCGTAAAATTAAAAAAAACACTTAATGGTATAAAAAGTATTAGGGGTATCATTCTTGATGTTGATAAATCAGATATTATATTCAAGATGAATAAGATGGAAATTACTGTACCCTATAGCGAAATCCAAAAAGCGAATTTAAACAGAGAGATAAAGGTTTAAAAAAATGAATAAAGAGATATTACTAGTTGTTGAAACGGTATCCAATGAGAAAAATGTTAGTAGAGAAGTTATTGTAGATGCAATCGAACAAGCAATCGCAGGAGCTGTAAAGAAAAAGTATCGTCTACAGGAAAAAAAAGATATAGATGCAAGAGTTGAGATAGATTTATCAACTGGAAGTTATAAAACTTTCAGAAGGTGGAAGATAGTTGACGAAGTTGAGTTAGAAATGGATGATCAACAGGTCCTTCTCGATCATGAATATGCAAAGGATAATAATTTAAAACTAGATGATTTCTATGAAGAGGAGATCCCATCTATCGAGTTTGGTAGGATATTAGCACAAACAGCAAAAAATGTGATAGTACAAAAAGTTAGAGATGCAGAGAGAAGTAGGATAGTAGATTTATATTTACCAAAAGTTGGACAGTTAATTTTTGGTATTGTCAAAAGAATTGATAAAGGTAATGTATTTATTGATTTAGGAATGCCTGATAAAGGCACAATAGATGAAGCAATTATTTTGAAAGATAACCTCATACCTAAAGAAGTAATTCGCTCAGGAGATAGATTAAGGGGTTATTTGAGTCATGTGCAATCTGAAACTAGAGGCCCTCAATTATATATAACAAGGAAAGCTCCTGAATTTTTAGTAGAGTTATTCAAACTCGAAGTCCCAGAGGTAGGACAGGGGTTAATAGAGATACTTGGCGCGGCTCGTGATCCTGGCTTGAGAGCAAAAATCTCAGTGAAATCTAATGATCCGAAACTTGACGCTATCGGAGCATGCGTTGGTATGCGTGGCTCAAGAGTTCAATCAGTCTCTAATGAACTAGGTGGCGAGAGGATCGATATTATCATGTGGGATGAAGATCCAGCAAAATTTGTCATTAATGCTATGTCACCAGCAGAAGTTTTATCGATTGTAGTTGATGAAGAGAGTAACTCAATGGACATCGCAGTCTCAGAAGAGCAATTATCTCAAGCGATCGGCAGAGGTGGACAAAATGTAAGATTAGCGAGCGAGTTAACTGGTTGGACATTGAATGTTATGAGTAAAGAAGATGCTGAAAATAAAATATCTGAGGAGAATTCTAAACTCAGTGATATGTTTATGCAGGAGTTAAACGTTGATGAGGATGTCGCTAATATTCTAGCATCAGAAGGTTTTAGTACCATCAGTGAGATAGCTTACTGTTCACTAGAGGAGTTCAATGGTATAGAGGCATTTGACTCTGAAATTATAGAAGAACTAAGAAAGAGAGCCATAGATAATTTAGATGAAAAGAAAAGTAAAATTGATAAAGGTAATCTGCTATCTGAGATTTCGGATCTGAGCGATGAGAATATCATTAAATTAAACAGTCACGAAATTAACAGCAAAGATGATTTGGCCGATTTATCTGTTGATGAATTACTAGACATGATAGAATTAACCGAAGAGCAAGCTGGAAAAATAATTATGGAAGCGAGACAAAAATGGTTCAATAAAGAGTAATAGGAATCAACATGGCTGATAACGATACTAAAAAGAGTTTATCCTTAAAAGATAGAGGACAAAATAATAAGAATTCAAAGATTGTGCCTGGGTCAAAAAACGTTACAATTCAGGTACGTCGAAAGAAAATAATCAATACTCAATCCACATCTGATAAAAAAACCAATCAAACTTTAAGTCGGTCTGATAAGATAAAAACAAAGACTGAAACTACGCATAAAAATACTAAGAAAAATGCTAATGCTACACCACTAAAAGCGTCAGAGTTACCTGGTCAGAAAAAGAAAAATAAATTTAGCAAAGATGAAAAAATTGAGCAATTTGAAAACAAAGAGCTTCACTTAAAATCAAAGACAAAGAAAGCAATAAATAAAGTAGAACCAGATCCGTCTTTGTTGTCACAACATCAATTTGAAAAACCTACTGAACCAGTAAGAAAAACTGTAGAAATTAGTGAATCTATAACTGTGGGTGAGCTAGCTCAAAAGCTGTCGATAAAATCATCTGAGCTAATGAAGTCTCTTATGAACATGGGTGTTATGGCAACCATCAACCAAACACTTGATCAAGATACGGCTATCTTAATTATTGAAGAACTTGGACATGAGGCTAAAATTAAAAGTTCTGATTTAGATAATGAAGTCCTAGAATCTATGGAAGCTAATACAGAAAACGAGACACAGCGTGCACCTATTGTGACAATTATGGGGCACGTCGACCATGGAAAAACATCTTTATTAGATTACATACGGAAAACCAAAGTAGCAAACTCTGAGGCCGGCGGAATTACTCAACACATAGGGGCTTATCAAGTTGATACGAAAAATGGGAAAATTACTTTTCTTGATACACCAGGGCATGCCGCATTTTCATCAATGAGAGCACGTGGTGCTCAAATTACAGATATAGTCGTACTTATCGTTGCGGCTGATGATGGGGTTATGCCTCAAACAGAAGAAGCTATTGAGCATGCATTATCAGCAAAAGTCCCAATAATTGTAGCGATAAATAAAATTGATAAAGAGAATGCAGATGTTGAAAAAATCTTAACTGAATTAAGTCAAAAAAATGTTCTTACAGAAGAGTGGGGTGGCGACACTATATGTATTAAAGTTTCTGCTATTACAGGCGAGGGAATCGACCAACTTCTTGAGGCAATTTCATTACAATCTGAAATTCTGGAATTGAAAGCTTGTGCTGAAGGAGCAGCAACTGGTACAGTTGTCGAGTCTTCACTAGACAAAGGAAAAGGTCCAGTTGCAACAGTCTTAGTAGAATCAGGTATCCTCAACAAGAAAGATTATGTACTTGTTGGAAAGGAATTTGGAAGAGTTCGAGCAATGTTTAATGAATTTAATAATGAGATTAATTCTGCTGGTCCAAGTGTCCCAGTTGTCATAACTGGCCTATCTGGAACACCCAATGTAGCGGATAAATTAATATCAACAAGTGATGAGAGAAAAGTCAAAGAAATAGCCTCTTTAAGAGAGTCAAAACAAAAGGAAATTGAGATGCAATCAAAGCAAAAAACATTTTCTATTGATAATTTTAATTCTGATAACGCTAAATCAAAAAAAATTATTAATCTAATAGTTAAATCAGATGTTCAAGGTAGCGCAGAAGCAATCGTATCTTCTCTTAAAGCTATTAAAAATGATGATGTTGGATTGGACATTATTTATAGTGGAGTTGGTGCGATTACAGAATCTGATGCCAATCTTGCAATGAGCTCAAATTCAAAAATAATCGGATTTAATGTAAGGGCTGATGTGAAAGCAAAAAAATTAATAGAAGTAAATGGACAAGATTTACATTATTTTAGTGTGATTTATGATCTTATAGATAATGTAAAACAGCAATTGTCTGGATTACTAGACCCAGATATAAAAGAGGAAATAATTGGTATAGCGGAGGTAAAAGATGTCTTCAGATCATCTAAAATTGGCGCCATCGCTGGATCAATAGTTAGCGAGGGAGTAATTCAAAAGGACCAACCAATTAGAGTGTTAAGAGATAATATCGTGATCTATGAAGGAGAATTAGAATCACTGAGACGTTTCAAAGAGGATGTAAAAGAGGTAAAAAGCGGTACAGAATGTGGCATTGGCGTCAAGGATTATAATGATGTTCGTGAGGGTGATCAAATAGAGGTCTATAAGCGTATAGAGATTAGACGGAATGTATAACTACAATGTCTTCCAGAATTGATAAAGTTCAAGATTTACTTCATAAGGAGATAGCAAAATTATTAATCAAAGATTTGGATAATCCAGTATTATCCTCATTTGTCACTATATCCGGGGTCAGGGTATCTAAAGATCTTAGATATTCAGAAATCTTTTTTACATCATTAGATAAAGATATAAATAAAGTTGAGAAAGAATTAAATAAAGCAAGTTCTTACATAAGAAATATTCTTGCTAAGAGAATACACTTAAAAAGATTACCATCATTAAAATTTACGTATGACAAATCCTTTTCTTCTTCAAATAAAATAGAATCAATTTTAGAAAATCTTACAAAACATGACTAAAAGTTCATTGCTACTAATAGACAAACCAAAGGGTATATCGTCTAATAATGCTTTGAGCCAGGTTAAAAAAAAACTAAAGATTAAGAAAGCTGGAATCATTGGTATTCTTGATCCATTAGCTACAGGAATGCTTCCAATAGTCATTGGTGAAGCAACTAAATTATCAAGATTTATGGAGAACTCAATAAAATATTATAGGGTAAAAATTAGATTAGGCGTAAAAAGCAATACTGGTGATAATGAGGGAACCTTAGTCTTTGATAAAAGAAAAATTCCTTCATTGACTTTGCAAGATTGTAAAAAAAAACTAAGAAAATTTCACGGTGTTTACTTTCAGAAACCTCCCATGTTTAGTTCTGTAAAAATCCAAGGTAAAAAACTATATCAATATGCTAGACAAGGTGTCGAAATTGAAAGACCAGAGAGAAAGACATTTATCCATGATATAAAAATAATAGATATAAACAGTAATACATTAGACGTGGAGGTATCTTGTTCAAAAGGTACTTACATAAGGACTTTAGTTGAAGATATTGGTTACATATTGAATATCTATACATTAACAGATGACTTAAGAAGAATCGGTGTAGGTCATTTTAAAGAGAAAAATATGGTACAATTAGGAGATTTAGCTTTAGACACCAACTCAACAACAGGTTTTTATGATATTGCTGAGATGGTCAATAATATACCTGTGATTGAAGTCTCCGATGGTAATGAGGCCACGTTACGCCAAGGATCCGAAATCAGCTTCGAATCATCACTGGATTCCGAAGAAATAATAATTAAAAACTCCTCTCAGAGGATTATTGGTATTGGCTTCATAAGAGATAATATCGTATTCCCAAAAAGATTATTGAAGATTGATTAATAATAGTTTGTATAAGTTAATTCTGATGATAGAATACACGTCAATGGAGAAGTTTATGGCTCTTGATAGCAAAACTAAAGAAGAAATTGTAAAAAAACACCGTAAATCTGATAATGATTGTGGTTCGAGCGAAGTGCAAATTGCTCTATTAACAGCCAATATTAATAACTTAACTCAGCATTTTTCAAAAAATACTAAAGATGTACATTCGAAACGTGGCTTATTGAAAATGGTAATGAAAAGAAAATCATTGATGAAGTATCTGAAAAATAAGAATATTAAAGATTATGAAAACCTTGTTAAAGAACTCGGTTTAAGGAAGTAGGTATTAAAACACACACAAAAAAATTTAGTCTCGGCAGTCAATCTGTAAATATTGAAACTGGTCTTATCGCGAAACAATCCGATAGCTCTGTTTTAGTAGATATCGAAGGGACGGTTGTATTAGCGACTTTAGTTGCTGATAAAAAAGATAGTGACCGTGACTTCTTCCCACTAACAGTAAATTACGTTGAAAAAACATATGCTGCAGGAAAAATACCTGGTGGATTCTTCAAGAGGGAGGGTAGACCAACAGAAAGCGAGACATTAATAAGTAGGTTGATTGACCGCCCACTTAGGCCCTTATTTGATTCATTATTTACTAGAGAGGTGCAGCTCACATTAACACTGCTCTCACATAACCCCACAATTGATCCCGAAGTTCCAGCGCTGATTGCATCGTCTGCAGCAGTAAAACTTTCTGGTTTACCTTTTAATGGAACACTTGGTGCTGTTAAAGTAGGTTTTAACGGTGATGATTATATACTTAACCCAACAAATGAGGAGCTCAAAAATTCATTTTTAGATCTAACTGTAGCTGGTACAGAAAATGCGGTGATGATGGTAGAATCTGAAGCAAAAGGCTTGTCCGAGGAAGTAATGCTTGGCGCAGTTAATTTCGGTCATACTGCTATGCAGCCTATTATAGGCGCTATTGATGAATTATATTCTGAATTAAATATACAACCTATTGAATGGGATCCCGTGGTTTTTGACAATGATTCATATGAGCTCTTCTTCAATAAATATAAAGACCAAATCTCATCTGCATATCAAATAACTAAAAAACAAGATAGAAATGAAAAGCTTGGTTCTCTCAAAAATGAGATACTACAGGCAGAGGCTGGAGATGATGAGGATAAAATAGAGTTAGTCAGTGCTTTCTACGAAAAATCCCAAAAAGATATAGTTAGAAAAAGGATCTTAGACGGTGAAAAGAGAATTGATGGCAGGGATACCGTAACGGTAAGACCAATTGATGTTCGTGTCGGCATTCTACCTCGAACACATGGCTCAGCATTATTTACTAGAGGAGAAACTCAGGCTTTAGTTGTCACAACTCTAGGTACTGAAAAAGATGCACAGATGATTGACTCGCTTAATGGCAAGATAGATGACACTTTCATTTTTCATTATAACTTTCCCGCATACTCAGTAGGGGAGATTGGATTTTCTGGGTCACCAAAAAGAAGAGAGATAGGTCATGGAAAACTTGCAAAAAGAGGAGTCAAAGCAGTTGTCCCTAAAGTGGAAGACTTCCCATATACAATTAGGGTTGTCTCAGAAATTATGGAATCTAATGGTTCAAGTTCCATGGCATCTGTTTGCGGATCAAGCTTATCAATGATGGATGCAGGCGTACCTCTATCAGCACCCGTAGCAGGTATAGCAATGGGCTTAGTTAAAGAAGGAGAGAAGTTTGTTGTTTTAACTGACATACTTGGAGATGAAGACCATCTCGGTGATATGGATTTCAAAGTAGCAGGAACAGCTACTGGCATTAATGCTTTACAAATGGATATAAAGGTAGATGGGATTACATCTGAAATTATGTCACAAGCTTTAGAGCAAGCTAAGCAAGCGAGGCTCCATATTTTAGAGGAGATGAATAAAGTGATCAGCGCACCAAGAGAAGAGACATCTCAGTATGCACCACGATATACTACTATGAAAGTAGATCAATCAAAAATTGCAGCCGTTATCGGAAAAGGCGGCGCAACGATCAAATCGATTGTTGAACAAACAGGCGCAGTTATAGATATTAATGATGATGGAGTAATAAAAATTGCTGCAACTGATGAAAAAATTAGTACTGCAGCCAAAGAGATGATCGAGGAAATCACTCAAGGTCCACAAGTCAACAAAACATATGAAGGTAAAGTTGTCAAAATAATGGATTTTGGTGCTTTTGTCAGCATTACACCTAATCAAGATGGACTAGTACATATATCTCAAATAAGTCAACATCGAGTAAACAATGTCAGCGATGTGCTATCAGAAGGCGATGTAGTTAGAGTTAAAGTACTTGAGGTGGACAAACAGGGAAGAGTGAAGCTGACAATGAAAGATGCTGATTAAAGCTATACAATTCACACTATTTCTTTTAACTGATCGATAATTGACTCATTTTCAAGGGTTGACGTGTCGCCAGTAACTCTCTCATTTCTTGCAAGATTACGCAATAGACGTCTCATGATTTTACCGGATCTAGTTTTTGGAAGAGAATCAGAGAAAGACACTCTCTCAGGTTTTGCTATGGATCCGATTTTAATTGATACCCATTCTCTTAAAATATCTGCTAATTCATTTTTATTTTTTGGATTATTTTTTAGTGATATAAATGCGTGTATAGCCTCTCCTTTTATTTCATGCTTGTAGCTTACTACCGCAGCTTCGGCGACTAATTCATGAGAAACCAGAGCAGATTCTATCTCCATAGTTCCCAGTCTGTGTCCAGATACATTTACAACATCATCAGATCTACCCATAATCCATATATTACCATTCTCATCATATCTTGCCGTGTCCCCAGTAACATAATATTTTGATGAATATTTTGACCAATATGTTTGCACGTATCTTTCATCATCACCCCAAATTCCTGTTAACATAGATGGCCAAGGTTTTTTTATAACTAGATCACCTCCTTGATTGGGCTGAGTGAGTTGGGCGCCATTTACATCAACGATGGTTGCATCTATACCGGGTAGAGCACTGGTACAAGTACCTGGGATAAGAGTGTTTATACCTGGGATGGGTGCTATCATGTTTGCTCCAGTTTCAGTTTGCCACCAAGTATCAACTATGGGACATTGACCGTTTCCGATTTTCTCATAGTACCACATCCATGCTTTAGGATTAATAGGCTCACCTACAGTTCCAAGGATCCTGAGAGATTTAAGATTATAGTTTTTAGGTTCGTCTTCGCCGACTTTCATTAATGTTCTTATAGCTGTTGGCGCTGTGTAGAAAATAGATACTTTATTATCTTGAATAATCTCCCAAAATCTATTGGAGTGTGGAAATAAAGGAGCACCATCATAAATCAAAATTGTGGCGCCGCATGCTAGAGGCCCGTAAACTACATAGCTATGCCCAGTAATCCATCCTATGTCTGCTGTGCACCAAAAAATATCCTGATCTTTAAGATCAAATACCCATTTATTGGTAAGAATACAATTTAGAAGATATCCTCCTGAAGCATGCATTATACCTTTTGGTTTTCCAGTTGAACCAGATGTATATAGAATGAATAATAATGAATCCGAACTCATCGATATTGGTTCAACATTAATATCACATGTAGGCAAAATATCATCCCAAACAAGATCTCTTGATTTTTTATCAGATAATGATGCATGATTCTCATAAACAATAACATTCTCAACAAAATCACAATCCACTTTTATTGCATTGTCTACGATATCTTTTGAGTTGATAATTTTTCCTGATCTTTTGAAAGCATCAACAGTAATGACTATCTTAGCTTTACAATCTACTATGCGCTCCCTGAGTGCGTTTGCTGAAAACCCAGCGAATACTACAGAATGTATTAAACCCAGTCTAGCACAAGATAACATTGCTACTATTGATTCTGGTATAGTAGGCATGTAGATAATCACTCTATCACCACAGCACAATCCTAATTGGCTGAGGGCATAAGAAAATTTATTAACGTATGCATATAATTCCGAGTATGACAAGACCCTTCTTTCACCATTTTCAGCTATATGGATTATTGCAGAATTTTTTTTATTGATATGGCGGTCTACACAATTTTTAGATACATTTAATCTTCCATCAGAAAACCACTTGTAAAATGGAGCCTCGCCTGACACCACATTAGTGAAGTTTTTATCCCAGAGTATGTGTGTATTAGCAAGGTCAGCCCATGTTTTATTATTGTCAGTGTGAAATTGTTTATTAAGTTTTATTAGGTCTTCTTTTGTGAGATTGGCGTTACCTTTTGAATGCTTGCTCGGTGAGAAAGATCTTTTTTCATCAAGATTAGATTCAATAATAGACATTAATTCATTAATCTATTTGAGATTTTTCCAGCTTTTCGTGCCTTTCCTGTGCTTCAATACATAAGGTGGCTATTGGTCTTGCCTCTAGTCTCTTAATCCCAATGGGCTCTCCTGTATCCTCACAAAAACCATACAAACCGTCATCAACCCTTTGGAGAGCTTGATCAATTTTCATGATGAGCTTCCTTTCACGATCTCTTGTTCTTAGTTCTAATCTAAATTCTTCCTCTTGTGTAGCAGCATCATTAGGATCTGAAAGTTTAGTAGAATCCTTTTTCATATGCTCAACAGTTTTTTCGGCCTCTTTCATAAGCATATTTTTCCACTCTAAAAGAATTTTTTTAAAATGATTAATCTGTTTAGGATTCATATACTCTTCGCCTTTTGAGGGCTTATATGGCTTAAAGTCAAGGAATTTTGATAAGTCTTTTTTCATAATAATATTATAAGTAATCATTCTGCATCTATGTAGGATGGATATCAAGAATTTTTTTATTCAATTTCAACATTCTTAACTTTAACTGAACCATCTGAGAGCTCTATTGAATCAATTCCAGTATTTTTGAATACCTTGATTGATTTAACAATTTTACGATCTTTAGATCTAATTATGCTAAAACCACGCTTCAGGTTATATGATGGATCATAAGAAGATATCATGCTGGTCAAACTATTAATGTAACCCCTTTTTTTTATTAGCAGAAGTTCTTTCTTTTCACTTATACTTTTTTCTAAGCCTGAGACTGATTTTTTTGACAACTGAAGAGCTTGATTCAGATTTTTGAGATTTGAGCTTAATCTTATTCTAGATAACTTTATATTTGATGAGATATTATCCAATTTTACTCTAAGTTTGATCATAAGCGTTTTCTCTAACCGTTTACGCTCCTCATGATTATTTTTGATTATTTGTTTAGGATTGAATTGTTTAATTGATAATAAAGTATTTTCAGTTTGGTTTTTATATTCTGTTATCTTTCTTTTAAATATTTCAGAAAAACTTAAACATGAAATATTTATACTATTAATGATATCATCACTATTAGGTGTTACATATTCAGCAGCAGCAGTTGGTGTTGGAGTTGATTTATCTGATGCATAGTCAGCAAGAGTAATATCTGGCTCATGACCTATACCAGTCACAATAGGTATTTTTGAATTATAAATTTCTCTAACGAGAGTTTCATCATTAAATGGCATGAGATCAAAGAAACTTCCACCACCTCTTACGATCAACATAACGTCAGATATCTTGTCTTCATTAGCTTTTTGTAATTGTCTTATGATACATTTAGCAGCTGTTTCACCTTGAACTATAGAGGGGTAAAGTAAGATGTTTGAGATAGGAAATCTTCGGTTTATTGCTGATTGAACATCATGTATCACAGCACCTTGCTCTGACGTAATTACTCCTATTGTTTCTGGATAGGCTGGGACAGTTCTTGCATTATTGAATATACCTTCATCAGCTAACTTTTTTTTGAGCTTTTCAATCTTTTGTCTTATCGCTCCTTCCCCGAAAATTTCAATATGGTTAATTTTAACTTGCAATCTACCTGATCCGTCATAGAAATCTATTTTCCCAGTTACTATCACCTCTTGACCGCTAAATTCTTGCAGATTTATAGCTGAGAGATTTTCCCAACCTAGAATCACGCAGGCAATTTGATATTGTTTGTTATCCGTTTTCTCAAGTAATTGGCAGTATTGACTGCCATTTGAATATTTTTTAGGTGGCTGTATCTCACCTTTAATTAATATATCATCATCAAATAGATGCTCAATTGCGTATTTGATTTTGGTATTTATCTCTCTAATACTAAATATTTTCATAATAATTTCTGTATATTATGTTTAACATAATAACTTTAATGTGTACAATATAGAATGGTAGACAAGAAAAATTCAAAAGAGTCAAGCTATCTAAACCCTCTTGAACAAGGAATCGCCTTCGATGACGTCCTTCTTGTACCACAATATTCGGAGATTCTTCCCTCAGAAGTTAGCTTGACAACCAATTTAACATCGAGCATTAAACTCAAAACACCTATACTATCTGCTGCAATGGATACAGTAACTGAGGCGGAGATGGCTATTTCTTTAGCTAGCGAGGGTGGCATGGGTGTAATACACAAAAACATGTCTATCGATGAACAGTCACGCCAGATAAGAAGAGTAAAGAAATATGAGAGTGGTGTAATTAATGACCCAATTACTGCAGACCCAAACATGACGGTCGGAGAAATCTATAAAATAACTAAAAAATACGGTATTTCGGGTGTACCAGTTGTGGATAAAGGCAAACTAGCTGGGATTGTTACAAATCGTGATTTAAGGTTTGTCGATGATCTTGAGCAGAAAATTTCAAAGATTATGACGGTAAAGAGTAAGTTGATAACAGTAAATGAAAATTATACAAAGGATGAGGTTATCTCTGCATTGAAAGAGAATAGAATTGAAAAATTATTAATCACGAATTCAAAATATGAATTGAAGGGTATGATTACTTTTAAAGATATTCAAAAATCTACAACTTTTCCAAATGCATCAAAAGATTCTAGAGGAAGATTAATCGTTGGCGGTGCTATAGGGACTAATAGAGAATCTCTAGAACGTGCTGAAGAGCTTATTTCACAAGGTGTAGATGTGATAGTTATAGATACTGCTCATGGACATTCAAAGTTAGTTATTGACGCCCTTAAATATCTGAGGGCCAAATATCCACAACAACAAATTGTTGCGGGTAATATTGCAACACAAGAAGCTGCAGAGGATTTAATAAAAGCTGGAGCAAGTGCTCTAAAAGTGGGTATAGGACCAGGTTCTATATGCACTACTCGTATCGTTGCAGGTGTGGGAGTTCCTCAACTAACAGCTATTATCAATGTTGCTAAAGTCGCTAAGAAGAGCAAAATACCTCTCATAGCAGATGGAGGAATAAGATACTCTGGAGATATTGCAAAAGCTATAGCTGCAGGTGCAGACTGCGTTATGTTGGGAGGTTTATTAGCGGGAACTGATGAAGCACCTGGTGATGTAGAAATGTTTGAAGGAAGAACCTATAAATCATACAGAGGCATGGGCTCTATAGGTGCAATGCAAAAAGGATCAAAAGACAGATATAATCAAGAAGGTGAGACGATAGCATCAAAGTTAGTTCCAGAAGGTATAGAGGGAAGAGTTCCATATAAGGGGACAATGAAAACTATACTTCATCAATTAATAGGCGGATTAAAATCAAGTATGGGTTATGTTGGGTGTAAGAATATTAGTAAAATGAAAACTAGTACAACTTTTATAAAAATTAGTACTTCGGCTAAACAGGAAAGTCATATCCATGATGTAGACATTGTCAAAGAACCTCCTAATTATCAAACAAGGTAATAACTTGAGTCAATCTACTGACAGTATATTAATAATTGATTTTGGTTCACAGTATACTCAACTTATTGCTAGAAGGATACGTGAAATAGGTGTATATAGTATAATTCAACCTAATAATTTGAGCATTTCACTTCTTAAAGATTTAAAACCAAAAGGTATTATTCTCTCTGGTGGTCCTGAGTCAGTTCATAAATCCAATAAACTAACAGTACCAAAATATGTACTAGATTATGATGTTCCAATTTTAGGTATTTGTTATGGTATGCAATTACTTGCAGATTACTTTGGTGGAAAAATATCACAGTCTTCAAAAAAAGAGTTCGGATCCTCTAATTTTACTAGAATAAAAAATTCTAAACTATTTCAAGAAGGAAATATTCCAAAAACATTTAATGTTTGGATGAGTCACTCAGATAAAGTTACTAAGTTACCACATAACTTTCGTATCATAGGGAGCTCTACGAACAGTAACATATCAGCGTTTTCATGTGAGAAACGTAAGATATTTGGTTTACAGTTTCATCCAGAAGTCACTCATACTCAACACGGAAAAAAAATATTACACAACTTCTGCATTAAAATATGCGGCTGTAAAAAAACTTGGACGACTAAGAATAAAATAGAAGAGATTATTTTAGATATAAAAAATAAAGTTAAAAATGAGAGGGTACTTCTAGCATTATCAGGTGGCGTTGACTCATCAGTAGTTGCCGCACTGATAAAAAAGGCCGTAGGGGAAAAATTACATTGCATGTTCATTAACACAGGATTATTAAGAAAAGATGAAGTACGAGATGTTGAAAAAAATATTAAAAAATCTCTCAAAGTGAATTTGATTACTATAGATGCAGCATCAAATTTTTTAAGAAAACTAAAAGGTGTGAAAGATCCTGAAACAAAAAGAAAAATTATTGGTGAAACATTTATAAGAGTTTTTGAAAAGGAATCAAAAAAGCTTAAAAATATAAAATATCTTGCTCAAGGAACAATTTATCCTGATGTCATTGAATCATCATCTAAAAAATCAAAATCTGATGTCATAAAATCTCACCATAATGTCGGTGGTTTACCTAAAAAATTTAATTTTTTCCTCATCGAACCAATAAGAAAACTATTCAAAGATGAAGTAAGGAAAATTGGAAAAGAACTTTCAATACCAGATTATCTTATTGATAGACACCCATTCCCTGGACCAGGATTAGCTGTCAGAATAATTGGGGAGATAACTAAAGAGAAAATATCTATTCTACAAGAAGTTGATAATATTTTTATTGAAGAAATAAAAAATGCGGGACTTTATAATAAAATCAGTCAGGCTTTAGCAGTATTTTTACCAATCAAATCAGTAGGTGTAATGGGTGATCAGAGAAAGTATAACTATGTTATTGCTATACGTGCAGTTAAAACTACTGACTTTATGACAGCAAATATTTCCGAGATACCATACACAGTATTAAATTTGATATCTACCAGAATAGTTAATGAGGTACCCAAAGTCGCCAGGGTCGTTTACGATATAACAAGTAAACCGCCAGGTACTATCGAATGGGAATGACCCCTTATAATAATTAGCTTTACTCATTTGGAAAGTCCTAATATAAGACTTTGATATTTCTGCAATACACTCAAATTAATTTATTTGCATAGGTTGTGGTTTTTGAGAATAAGGCTTATAATGAGAACTTTAAGAGAACTTTATGCTTACACGAAAAGAACAACAAACATTTGATTTTATTACGAAGTATCATAAAAAATTTGGTGAACCCCCTTTATTGCGCCAGATTGCTGAAGGCATAGGCATTAAATCAAAGGGTGTTGCACATCGTTATGTAGAAGCTTTAGTTAAAGAAAGGAAGATTAAAAAACTTCCGTATCGGCATAGGGGTAACATAATTAATCAAAAAAAATCATTAAATGGTTTGAGAATTAAAAGCTTTGGAAAAATTGTTGCTGGAAGCCCAATTGACGCTGTTTCCGATAAAGATATTATTGAATTAGATCATATATTTTCTAATGAAAAATGTTTTGCCTTAAAAGTTCAGGGAAATTCAATGATTGAGGCAGGTGTCAATGATGGTGATTGGGTGATTGTAGAAAAACAAAATAAACCAATAACATCAAAAATTATGGTTATTCTTATTGATAATCAAGATGTAACTTTAAAATACATTAAACAAGTTAGCTCGGACACTGTGAGGTTGATACCTGCAAATAAAGATCTCTCGGCAAAGACTTATAATATTTCTCGCATATCAATACAAGGAGTCATTATAGGGCAAATCAGAGTTTATTAGTTTAGATATTTTATATGAATTGGAAAAAAATAATTTTGCATGTTGATATGAATGCTTTTTTTGCATCTATCGAACAAAGGGATAATGTTGCATTACAAGGAAAACCGGTTGCAGTAACAAATGGGAAACATGGATCCTGTATAATAACTTGTTCATATGAGGCAAGAGCGTTTGGTATTAAAACAGGCATGAAATTCTCAGATGCTAAATTACTTTGTCCTAAAATTATTAGAAAATCATCTAATCCAAAAAAATATGCTGATGCTTCTACTCGTATTATGAACATATTACAAAATATTTCTCCGGATATAGAAATATTTTCTGTTGACGAAGCATTTGTTGATCTAACCAACTGTAAGAAAATTTACCGATCACCATTAGATGTAGCATGTATCATAAAAGATAAAATTTACAGCGATGTACGCCTACCATGCTCAATTGGAATATCTGAAAATAAATCAATGGCTAAATTTGCAGCTAAGCTAAAAAAACCAGATGGTATTACTATACTAGATATCAAGAAAGCTAAACAAGTATTACAGAACTATTTAGTTACTGAATTATGTGGAGTTTCTAAAGGTATTCAAACATTTTTAAATGCACATAATGTATATACATGTGGTGATATGAAAAAAATTCCAATAAGTATATTGGGAAATAGGTATGGGAATGTTGGCCGTAAAATCTGGTTAATGGCACAAGGTCTTGATTATGATTCGCTGAAGCAAGAGAATAAGCCCCCCAAATCTTTTGGTCATGGAAAAGTTACAATACCTGGTCTGAAGGATGTATATCTAATAAAAAAAATATTTCGTCATATGTGTGAAAAAGTTGCTAAACGGATGAGAATTAATAATTTTGAGAGTAATAAGTATATTATTGGGTTTAAAACTTGGGATGGGTGGTATGCGAGAAAATTTCAATTAGCCTACTATACTAATAGTGGTTCTAGCATCTATAAATTAGCAGAACTTATACTCCCCAAAATCGATTATAATGTAGGCATTAATCAAGTACAGGTCACTGCTAGTAATCCTAAAACATTGGATCTACAGCTTGATATTTTTAATAGCGCAATAGACTCTAAAGAACAAAAGATTGATAATGCTATTGATGCAATTCATCATAAGTTTGTAAACGCTAAGGTTGGTCCCGCAAGATTGCTAGGAGAAACAAGTTCACCAGATGTTATTTCACCATCTTGGAGGCCAACGGGATGGAAGCGTTCTGTTTAGACAAAAAAAAGGCCGAAGGGGGTAGAATCGGCCTTTAGTATAAAGGGGTGGAGATATGACAGTGTGTCAATATCCTGTCTTTAACATTAGTTGAACAAAACCTCTTTGTCAACCTTAAAATTGGACAAAACATCGTAAATATCCTGAAAAGACCATTCTGTCTATGAAATACCGGACAAAAAGTTGACAAACTGACTAAAATCTATCAAAATAATGACAGTTATATTGGACACAATGGTGAAAAGTAGGTGAAAGTACCAGAATTGAAAGATAGTTTATCTAAGAAACCTCGTCATTTGATACAAGTCGTTGGAAGAAGGACTGGTATTAGTTCGGATGTTATACGCGCATGGGAGAGACGCTATGGAGCGATTGTGTCAGAGAGAACTGATACAAATCGTAGATTATATACAGATGCTGATATAGAAAAACTAACGTTGTTGAAAAGAGCGATAAACGCAGGTAGAAGAATAGGCGATATAGCAAACCTCTCATATGATGACCTTTTTGAGTTAGTCATGGGTGATGAGTCAAACACAGCTAAATCGTATAAACGACCAAGTACAGGAACAGTAATGGAATTGTTTGACGAAGCGACTAATGCCGTCTATGAGATGGACTCAAGTCGTTTAGAAACTGCTCTATCTAATGCAGTAGCGATGCTGAGCACAACAGATTTCATGCTAGAATTTTTAAAACCTTTACATACTCACATCAACGACGAGTGTGCAAGAGGATCACTTCGTTTCGTTCAAGAAAAATTTGCAAAATTATGCATAAGGAATTGTCTAGCAAACTTATCTGTTACTTTCCGATCCGCGAAAGATGAGGGTCCAAAGTTACTGATAGGCTCGTTGACGTCTGAATTTGAGAATTTAGATACCATAATGCATATTATAGTTGCTCAGAATATAGGTTGGGATGTTACGTATGTAGGCAATGGCGTGCCACATGATGAGCTCATTTTTATGGCTAACAAAATTAAGGCAAGAGCTATGGTTATAGCCTTAAATCATCCAAGAGATATAGCAAGGAAAACACACGAAATCAAAACTATTAAAGAGACTGCGGAACAGAAAGATAATATTGTCCTGATCGGTAAAGAAACATCGAACTATAGACAGCTTGCAGATGACGTAAAAGCGATTATATCAAGTGACCTAAGTTCTTTTAGGCTTACAATGGAGAGATTGTATGGCCTAATTAGGTAGTTGACTTAGTAAGTCTTTTATAATCTTAATCTCATTTTCAACATTCTCTCTTTTAACAGTATTTTCTTTAATAATTTCAGATGGGGCTTTTTCTATAAAATTTTTATTTTTTAATTTTGAGTTAATTCTATCCAGTACAGTTTCTAAATTGTTTAACTTCTTCTTAAGCCTCTTACTTTCAGAATTAAGATCAATTGCCTCTTTAGTATGTAAATATATTTTTGTTTTTTTCAAAGTGACAGTGATATATTCATCCGAATCAGGTTGATCTTGTTTAAATTTTATTGCGTTAGTTTTTGCAAGTTTTTCAATGAGATTACTATTAGCCATTATTTTGTCATGAAAGATCTTATCTTCACTGGTGATAATAATATTTAGGAGTGTTTGTGGGTGAATGTTGAGATCACTCCTTACCTTTCTAATGCTGCTGACTACCTCTTTCATTATATCTATTTGCTCAATGAGGTTGTTATCATGAAAAACTTTTTGTTGTGACGGGAATTTTGAATTCATTAGTATATCTTCAATACTGAATCCTCTTTTTTTCATCTCAAGCCATATTTCTTCAGTAATGTAGGGGATAATTGGATGACACAACTTTAGAATTATTTGCAGTGTATAAATCAAGAGGTCATTAGTTTGGTATTGATTTTCACTAGTTTTAGATATTTCCAAAAACCAATCACAGTACTCATTCCAAATAAATGTATATAAGCTAGACGCCATAAGGTCAAATCGATAATTTGTACAATGTTTCTTATATTCTGTTACAAGAGTATCAAGTTTTATAATAAGATACTTTTCGTAATGTGAGAGTTTATCAAAAACGATTTGTGGATTGTATTGATGATTTTCAGTTGTAAGGAAAACAAATCTAGATGCATTCCATAATTTATTACAGAAATTCCTGTAACCTTCTATCCTCTGTAAATCAAAGTTGATATCTCTCCCAGTCGAACCAAGGGCACAAAAACAAAATCTCAAAGCATCTGCTCCATATGGTTTAATACCACCTGGAAATTCTTTTTCAGTTTTATTAATAATTTGCTCTTGAAGCTTCGGTTGCATCATTCCTGAGATACGCTTCTCTTTGAGATCATCAAGCTTTATTCCATCAATAATATCAATTGGGTCAATGACATTTCCAATAGATTTAGACATTTTTTTACCCTCAGAATCTCTTACGAGTCCATGAATATATATTGTCTTAAATGGTACCTTATCTAAAAATTTTAAACCCATCATCATCATTCGTGCCACCCAGAAAAAAATGATGTCGAACCCTGTTACGAGCACACTCGTAGGATAATATTTTTTTAATTCAGTGGTATCTTTAGGCCAACCCATAGTGGAGAAGGGCCATAAGGCAGACGAAAACCATGTATCTAAAACATCATTATCCTGCGATAGGTTGGTATGGCTTGATATGTTATATTTTTTCCTGACTTCGAGTTCATTTTCTCCAACATACACGTTGCCCTCAGAGTCATACCAAGCTGGTATTCTATGTCCCCACCAGATTTGTCTACTTAGACACCAGTCTTCTATGTTGTTTAGCCAATTAAAGTATATCTTCTCCCAATTCTTCGGGATAATTTTAGTCGTAGAATTTTCAATAGCCTCTACGGCTGGTTTAGCTAAGTCCTTCATGTTCATAAACCATTGACTTGTTATTAATGGTTCAATTATCTCACCAGATCTCTCACCTATAGGGATAGTAGTTTTATATTTATCAATTTTATCAACAAAACCTTGACCCTCTAGTTTAGTTACGATTTTATCTCGTGACTGATGAATATTTTGTCCAATGAATTCTAGATCAACATTTTCATTAAAAGTCCCATCTTTATTAAGTATATTTATACTTTCCAAATTATACTTCTTTCCTAAATTGAAGTCGTTAAAGTCGTGTCCAGGGGTTATCTTTACACAACCAGTCCCAAAATTTATATCTATTGATTCATCCTCTATTATTGGAATTTCTCTATTAATGAGGGGTATTATTACTTTTTCATTTCTGAGATGATTAAATCTTTTATCATTTGGATTAATACAAATTGCGACGTCACCAAACAATGTCTCTGGTCTTGTCGTGGCAACTACTATATGCTCATCACGATTTTTGACTTTGTATCGCAGATAGTATAAATGTCCATCTCTTTCAACATTGGTAACCTCTAGGTCTGATATTGCAGTTTGAAGCTTAATATCCCAATTTATCAGTCTTGTTCCTTTGTATATTAGTTTTTGTTCATATAAATCTATGAATACTTTCCTTACTGCTTTACTCAGGCCCTCGTCCATTGTAAATCTATTTCTCTCCCAATCAGCAGAAGATCCAAGTCGCTTAGTTTGCTGAATGATGGTATTACCTGACTCTTCTTTCCATTTCCAAATCTCTTCAATTAGTTTCTCTCTTCCTATATCATTTCGAGTGATATTTTTTTTTGCAAGATTGTTCTCAACTACTAACTGTGTGGCAATGCCAGCATGATCTGTTCCAGGTTGCCATAAAACACTCTTTCCTAGCATTCTGTTATACCTTATTAGAATATCTATAATAGTATGCTGAAATGCATGTCCCATATGTAATGTTCCTGTTACATTAGGCGGAGGTAGCACTATAGAATAATTTGATTTTAAATCTTTCGGAGAAAAGCAGTTGTTATCTTGCCATTTTTTATATATTTTATTTTCAATATCTTTTGGGGAATACTTTACATCCATTACATACTCTCATAGTCTAACTTAATCTTGAGGCTTTGGTAGTGCTTATATTTTTCTCTGGCCTTTTCTTTTTGTTTAGCATTTGATGTGACAATCTCTAAATATATCTTATTATCATATTTAATATCACACAAATCATCAGATAAGTTCATAATAACATCAAAATCTTTCAAATAATCTTTATCGCCTATGTGTTCATTACTAACAAGTACAACATTACACTCTGGATCAGGATTATCAATCATGCAGTGGGGAACAAAGCTTAATTGCTCAAATGTCCACAAATCTTTATCAAGAGAACGAACAATATCATCGTTATCTGACATTACAACAATTTTATAACCTTCTTTATAATATTTATTGATAATCTTACATATAGATTTAATACTATTGGATGTATCTTGAATATTATAAAAATGTATTCTACTACTCAATTTTAATTTGATCTTATAAAATCAATCAATAGGTCAACTGGTCTGCCCGTAGAACCTTTGTTAGGTCCTACTTCCCATGCTGTCCCTGCTACATCAAGATGTGCCCATTTCATATCTTCCGTGAATTTAGCCAAAAAAGCTGCAGCAGTTATCGCGCCACCATATCTACCACCAATGTTTTGAATATCCGCAAAATTCGTTTTTAACTCGTCAAAATAATCATCATATAGAGGAAGTTGCCACACTCTATCTCCAGTTTTATCACCTGATGCCTTTATTTTATTTGCTAAATCCTGATTATTAGCAAACAAGCCACTTGGATATTTGCCCAGGCCTACCAAGCAAGCACCTGTTAGTGTTGCTATGTCAATAAGATATTTTGGTTTAAATTTCTTTGCGTATGTAATAGCATCGCACAAAACAAGTCTTCCTTCTGCATCCGTATTTAAAATTTCAACTTTAATTCCAGACATCGTTTCTACCACATCACCTGGTCTACTAGCTTGGCTGCCAGGCATGTTCTCTGCTGAGGTGATGATGCCAACAACATTCTTTTTTAAATTCATTTCCGCACATGCTCTCATCACACCTATAACACTACCTGCTCCTGACATGTCATACTTCATTTCGTCCATATTAGGTGAGGGTTTGAGTGAGATACCGCCTGTATCAAATGTAATACCTTTGCCAACTATTACTATCGGTTCTTTCGATTTAAGGGGCATGTGTTCAATTACAACTATTTTTCCTGGCTGTTTACTACCCTTTGAAACTGATAGAAATGCACCCATCCCAAGACGTTTCATCTCTGGCTCATCAATGACTTTTATCTTTAGTGCCCTATATTTAGATTTTAATTTCTTAATAGAGTTAGCAAGAAAGGTCGGGGTACATACATTTGGTGGAGTGTTACCTAACTCTTTTGCTAAACTTATACCATTTGAAATAGCGAGAGAAATTTTAAGTATTTGTTTAAAGTCATTTGTAGAAATTTTCTTTTTTGACATTAATGTTATGTTTTTAATTTTTAATTGATCTTTCTCGTCTTTATATCTATACACATATTTAGAATTCTCAATACTGGTTATAATCATTTCAAGGGTTACCTCATTTGCATCTGTAGACAGTAGATTATCAATACTTATCAAAACTGAGGAGATATTAGTTTGAATTATCTTTTTAATTATTTGAGTGAGTGTTTTTTTAATCAATAAGGGGCCATACTTTTTCTTTTCACCTAACCCAAAGAGAACTATTTGTTTTTTTGTTTGAAAATCATCAATTGTTCTATGATCTCCAACTTTACCTGTGAAATTGCAGGTTTTAATAATTCTTTTGATTTCAACAAGTGATTCTCTAGAAATTACACTTTCTACATGGTTGAGTTTTTTGTCACTAAAGACGCCTATTATATGCACATCATGCTTTGCTAGGCTTTTTTTATCATTTGTATATTTATACTCCATTTTACTTCCCAATTATCTAAAATTTAAAACATACACTAGATTAACATTTTTTTTAAAACTTGTTAAAATTAGATACATAAAAGATGAAAATTCTTCAAAAATACCTTATTGGAGAAATCACAAAAACATCTATTGCAGTATTGGCAATATTTCTTGTGATTTTAACTGCTAATACAATGCTTAGGCTCATCGAGGAGACTTCTGTGGGGAATTTCCCTACTTATCTGTTATTTCCCCTCATAATGATAAAGATCACTCAATATTCAATTTATCTAATTCCTATAAGCCTTTTCCTTGGAGTCATTCTCGCTTTTGGGAGATTTTATAGTGGGAATGAAATGGCAGTCATTAACTCATCAGGTATATCCACCTATGACATTTCAGGAATAATAGCTAGAGTGGTGTTTCCCGCTGCCTTAATTGTTGCGTTGTTTTCACTTTATATAACACCCTCTGCAACGGAATATAGATATAAAATAGAGCATAAGCTGAGTAGTGAAGAGCGAATTGAGGAAATCAACCCCGGCCGATTCACTTCTTCTCAAAGCGGGAGCGCAACATTTTTTGTTGAAAATATAAATAATAATATATTGGAGAAGATTTTCTTTAGCTCTTCAGGTGGAAGAGCAGAGGCAATTGAGAGCTCATCTACTGCAAGATACATAAAAGACAAAGATAACAGACGATATATCCTTTTGAGAGATGGTGTTATTAGTGAAATTATTCCTCCTGATTATACAACTACACGCAAAACTAGCTATCGAGAACATGGTGTGCAGCTCGGACAAGCTATTCCAGAATTTATCAACACTAAATATGATGCTGTCAGTACATTAACTTTATTAAGTTTTGGCAATAGAGAGTCAAATGCAGAACTTCAATCACGACTACTTTTACCTATTGCAACTGTTTTACTAGGCTTTATAGCTTTTCCTGTGAGTTACTCTTCACCAAGGAAAGGTCGTTATGCAAAAGTTTTTCTTGGATCTTTAATTTACTTTTCATATCTAATCATGATGTCTATCGTCGAGAAATTATATCTTCTAGGGACAACACCACCAATATTTGGTATGTGGTGGGTACATTTTCTTATGCTTATCCTTGTATTATATGTCTATAAGAATGATATGAAAACTATACCGACTAGGACATGATGATACTCAACTTCTACATACTCAAAAGATTTTTATTAGGTTTTCTAATAAGTCTATTAGTTCTAGTTTCAATAGAAATATTTTTTTCATTTTCTTCTGAAATGAAATATCTCAATGAAGGAAATTACGATTTTGGCATTATCCTAAAATATATTTTCTTAAGTATACCTAGGAGCATAGAGACAATGTTCCCATATTCTATTCTAATTGGCGCATTACTCTCGCTTGGTGCCATGGCGGCTGATATGGAGTTTGTTGCAATGCAATCGGCAGGAATCTCTGTAAGAAAAATTCTAACTATTGTGCTGCTACAAACTTTTTTTATCTCTACTGTTTTCTATTTTATTGTTGATTCAGTTGTACCTAAATTTAGTAGTGAAGCAGAGTCACTCAGGAACACTGCTCTTAAAAAGCAATCTTACTATAATAAGAATGGAACATGGTTTAAGAATAAGGACTCTTTCATAAAAATATCAGAAATCTATCCGGATAATACCATTAAGGGGATTAGTGTTTATACTTATGATAATAATCAACTTTCATCTGTAAATTATATACAATCTGCAATATTCTCAAACGGAAAGTGGAGTCTTCAGGAGATCATTAAAATCAATCTCAACGAAGAGCCCATAACTAAAGAAAGGATTAGTAACATGCAATCTGATGAACTTATCGATATCAAGCTTATTGATATTAAAACTGACAAGCCATATAGCTTAACATTAAGGGATGTCGTACGTAATATAGAGTATCTAGAGAGAAACAATCTTGACGCAAGTATTCAAGAAAAAATATTTTGGGATAAAATACTAAAGCCAATAGCAACAGTATTGATGCTATTTTTAGCAATGCCTTATATTTTTGGCAGGCTGAGAAGCACAAACACAAGCAAAAGAATTGTAATAGGACTATTCATAGGTATTATATTTTTTATCATCTCATCGATCTTACCTAATTTAGGCCTTATTATAGGCATTCACCCTCTAATAAGCGCAATATTACCATTAGTAGTCTTCGCTATTTTAGGTCAATTTATTTTGAGACAGCAACTAGAGTCTGGTTTACGCTAGCTATCTTTTTTAATAATATGTGTTTTTGATATAAGATCATGCAGTGATTTGTCATAGAAAATGAGTAAAATATGACCGCCAATTAACGAGAAGAGTATTCTCAAAATACACTGTCTTATTGAAATACTTCCTAGTCCATTAGCATCTTCTATGTAGACTCTCCAGCTTTTCATTCCAAGCGTCTGTTTATGCTTGATCCAAAACCACGTATAGTAAAAGAAAATGATAAAAAAAACATAGAGTTGATAAAAAACATTATTACCCAAATCACCTTCATGGTGAAAATAGACAAATGGAAATGAGAGAAAAAATAGAATTGAAAATAAAAGCATCCAGTCATATAAGCAAATTATGATTGTTTTAATGAATCCAATTCTATGTTTCATACAATTCCATTATAGTTTAGTGTCAAAAGGCATCACCTCTACAGTATCGCCTTCTTTTATCTCACTCACATTAGCTGATAATCTAATATAACAATTTGCCTTAAGCATGGACATCATGATATTTGACCCCTGTAAGCCTGTTGTTTCCACGTAAATTTTATCATTTATTATTGAAATTACTGCACGTTTATATTCTGTTCTCCCTAACTTCTTTTTCAGTTTATTTTTAGTTATAGCCTTTATTATTACCCCTCTTCTTTGCTTTTGGGATAAGAGTTTAAATATAGCTGGCACAACAAAAAGTTGAAATGTGACTGCAGCTGACACAGGGTTACCTGGTAGACCAAAGAAATATGAGTCATTTATTTTACCAAATGCTAGTGGTCTACCTGGTTTGATTGCAATTTTCCAAAAACCAACTGAACCTACCTCTTCTAAAGCATCCTTGATATAGTCTGCATCACCAACTGATACACCTCCAGTAGTGATAATAATATTTGATGTTAGTGCTGCTTGTTGCAATTTTTTTATCAAATTAGCCTTCTTATCTTTAACAATACCAAGATCGGAAAAAGTTACTGGTAAATCTTTGAGTAAACCATGAAGTAAATATCGATTACTGTCATAGATTTGTCCTTGCAGTAGTTTTCTCCCTGTATTAACCAGCTCATCACCACTAGAAAAATAACTTATTTTTGGTTTACAAATTACATCGATCTTATTTATACCAAGAGAAGATAGTATAGATAGACCAGAAAAATTCAACTCATCACCTCTTTTGAAAACTGCTTCACCTTTCTTTATATCTTCTCCAATGAATCTAATATTCTGATTTTTTTTAAGATTTTTTGGGAAACAAACATTAAGTCCTTGCTTTGATACCATTTCTTTCATAATGACTGCATCTGCATTTTTTGGTATTAATGCACCTGTCATTACTCTTACTGTTTGACCTGCTTTCAGGGAGGATTCAAAAGGTCTTCCAGCAAGTGAAACACCTATCTCAGATAGCTGGTATTTATTAGATTTTAAGTCATTGATATTAAGGGCATAACCATCCATGGCAGAATTTCTAAATGAGGGAACGTTGATTGTGGCACGGACTGTCTTTGAAATAGTCCTGTGTAAAGCATCTTTTAAATTAACTTTTTCGCTGGATTTAATTGATTGGATTGTTTTTAAAATTTTATTAATAGCTTGTACTTCTTCTAACGCATTAGGATCAAACTCATTTATACAGCTGTTTTTTATGGTTTCTTTCATATTTACAAGTTATTTTACATACATACTTATTTCATAGTACAATTACTTATATACAAATGTAAATGCAGACACAAAGAAAAAAAAGCTTAGTAACTGATTATTGTGATCAAATCTGGATAGAGAAAGGTTTATCCAAAAACACAATAACATCGTATTCGAGCGACCTATGTCAATTAGAGTCATGGCTTAGTAATAAGAATATCAATCTGTCAAATTGTAGTGATGTGGATTTAAATTTGTACTTAGCTGAAAAATTTGAAGAGGGATGTTCTTCGTCATCAATAAATCGTATTCTATCATCTATAAAAGGTTTTTTTGTTTGGGCATCAAAGATGCAGATCATTAATTCTGATCCGAGTGAAAAGATTGATTCGCCTAAATTAAAGAAGAAGTTACCTATCAACTTGAGTGAAGATGATGTAACTAATCTCCTAAATACTCCTGACACTACTAAAAGTGATGGAGTCAGAGACAGATGCATCTTAGAAGTTTTATATGCTACAGGGCTAAGAGTATCAGAATTAGTCAATCTTACCTTAAATCAGGTAGATCTGGACAGAGGCTTAGTCAGAGTCATGGGAAAAGGCAATAAAGAGAGAATAGTTCCCTTAGGGGATAAGGCAAAGGTTTGGTATCTAGAGTATATAAATCATCACAGAGATGTTCCAGTCTCATCTAAAAATAATAAAAGAGTTGCTGTAATTCTTTTTATTTTTAAAGATTCAATTAAC
>CAJWIW010000001.1 GCA_913041865.1 uncultured Gammaproteobacteria bacterium | reverse complement strand
TATACATAAAATAGATCGTAAAAGAGAATCATGTCATATAGGATATGCAATATCTCCAGATTTTTGGGGAAAAGGAATATTTGGATCAGCATTAGATCTTTGCTTAGATGAATTAGTAAAATATCATAAAATGTATCGTATCACAGCTCTAACATCACAAGAAAATATCAGATCAATAAAGTCATTACAAAAAAAAGGATTTATAACAGAAGGTACTTTAAAAAACTTTTACAAAGATTCGAATGGACGAAGATTTAATGCTCTTTTACTTACACTGATAAATGATTAAAGCTCTCATTACAGTTAGAAGCTCATCAACAAGATTACCAAGAAAATGTTTTCTCGATTTTGGAGGTAAAATGATGATTGAGCATATTATTAATCGTGTTAAGTTTTTTAAAATTGATCCTATCATATGTACTACCGAACAAGATTCAGATAAGGAATTAGTAAATATTGCTAAAAAAAATGATGTAAAGTATTTTTGTGGATCAGAAAAAAATAAACTAAAGAGATGGAATGATTGTTGTAACAATTTTAATATCGATAGATTTCATTCTATTGATGCCGATGATCCATATTTTTGTGCTGAAGAGGTTATCAGGAGCATGAGTTTTTTAGATAAAGGGTATGATATTATTTATCCTTCTCCCTCTTCATTACTTGGTGGCGCTACCGTAGGCTACTCAATTAAGAATGACGCTTTATCCAAAATATGTAATACTATAGAGCCAACTACAGATACGGAGATGATTTCGAGTTTTATTTTAGATCATAATGAAATAAAAATTTACAGAATGACAGACCCAGATAATGATGTAATCACAAGTAGGATGACGTTAGACTATGAGGAGGATTATCAGAAATTATGTAAGATACTAAGACAGTTAGGTCATTTTGCTACAAGGAGTCAGCTGCACAGATTTCTTGTGGATAATCCTAGTATTGAGAGTATGAATACATTTAGAAATGAAGAGTGGGCTGCCAGACAATCTAATCAGTCGAAAAAACCAATATAAAATATTGATAAATATAACTATATGAAGAAAACTAATTGGAGATTTAAAGGAAACGAGAGGAAGTATATCGATGAAGTATTGGCTTCTGGATTCAAAGCAGGAGCAGATGGAGCATTTACAACAAGATTAGAAGCTCTATTTGCAAAAAAACACAAAGTTTCTTATGCCATCGCATTTAACTCGGGCACAACTACGATGCATGCTGCATTACTTGCTATGGGATGTGGTAAAGGCGATGAAGTGTTGACACCAGCTCTAACACCACTGATGTGCGGTCTAGCCCCATATTATACTGGCGCAACACCAGTTTTTGTTGATGTCGATGAGGAAACTTTTTTGATGGACCCATGTGATTTAGAGTCAAAGATAACTAGAAGATCAAAAGTAATTCTGGTAACTCATATGTATGGTGGTGTTTGTAATATGACAGAGATAATGAAAATTGCTAGAAAATATAAGCTGCAGGTTTTGGAAGACTGTGCTCAATGCCATTTGGGTAGAGATGATAAAAAAAGAATTACTGGAACGATTGGTGATGTTGGAAGCTGGAGTTTCGAGAATAGCAAGCAATTAACTTGTGGAGATGGTGGAATCATCACATGTAAAAATAAAAGACTTGCTACACATATTAGAAAACTAGGAGGCTTAGGTTTTAAAAACCTTACTGCAAAAAGTGGACGTGTAAGAACTGATAGAGATAAATTACAAAATCCAAATTGGGATAGATTTGAAATAATTGGTTTCAATTATAGAATGAATCAGATGGCAGCGGCTGTCGCACTCGCTCAAACAGAAAGAGCAGAGAAGTTTATTAGTCTAAGAAGAAAAATGGGTTTAGCATATACTAAAACACTTCGTGGATCAGAATTTCTTATCCCACAAAAAGTTCTTTCAGGTTATTATCATACATATTATACATTCTCTGCTAAATATATAGGAGAGAGTAGAGGAGTATCATGGTCAGATTTCAGAAAAAAATATATTTCATATGGAGGTGACGGAATATATGCTGCATCTAAATTACAACATCAAGAGCCTGCTTTTAAGAATAATAAAATAGGGAAAGGTAAAACACCAACTGCTATAAAATTACAAAAAATGCTAATGAATTTCACAACTAATCAATCGTCCAAAAAAGAAAGAGATGTACAAATTAATGCATTAAAAAAGACTCTCAAATACTTTGGTGAGTAAAAATGAATACATTAGATAAATTTAATTTAAGAGACACATTGGCAATTATAACAGGTGGAGCAGGTTTACTAGGGAGGCAACATACGGAGGCACTTCTTGATGCTGGGTCTAGTGTAATTGTTTTAGATAACTCTAGCAAAAATATAAAATCATTAGAGACATCTCTTGGTTCTCATAATAACCTTCATACTTTTAAAATTGATATAACTGATGAAAAAGCTGTATTAAAACTCAAAAATACTATTAAAAAAAGATTTCATAATTATCCATCAGTATTAATAAATAATGCAGCAATAGATCCAAAAGTTAGTGGAGATAACGTTGAATCTGGATCTTTTGAATCATTTAAAATTGATACGCTATATCAAGAGATAAGCGTTGGTCTTGTGGGTGCAGTGATATGTACAAAGATATTTGGAAATGATATGGCAAAGAACAAGGGAGGTGTTATATTGAATATATCCTCAGATTTAGGTCTTATCGCACCGAATCAGGAGATTTATGAAAACAGCTATAAGCCAGTATCATATTCTATAATCAAACATGGAATTATAGGTTTGACTAAGTACACATCTACATATTGGGCGAGGGAGGGTGTAAGATGTAATGCTCTTGCTCCTGGAGGTATGAAAAACGATCAAAGTGATAAATTTATATCAAAAATTGAAAAGCTAATACCAATGAATCGAATGGCAAATCAAGATGAATACAAGGCAACTATAGTATACATGTGTAGTGATGCTAGTAGCTATATGAATGGCGCAGTAGTTGCAATAGATGGTGGTAGAACTTCTTGGTAATATAAGCAAAAGTACTTTTGTTCAAATCAATAATTTTTTGCAGAAAATCAATATTCCAAAAGCTATATTTTTGGAGAAGGATAGTAGCTCATAAAAGACATATCAGCAACAAAAAAACTAATACTCTAATTCTTCCTGATGACATATTGGTTGCGCACGAATACAGAGAATCTGATTATTTAGCAAGTGATCTTGCAAGAAAGTATTATGATAGTAATTACGAATCAGAAATTAGTAAAATATCACAAGATACGGAATTTTTTAAAAAAAGTATCTTAAAAAGTCTCTCACTTGAATTTAAAAAAATAATTTTATCTAGTATTCATGTAAGCAAAGTTCCAGATAATGAAATAGCAATTGTATGGCCAGAATATTGTAATACAAAAATTCTAAATTATTATTGTAGATATTCAAAAAACGATATCAAGTTAAATATATCAAAGCTTTACTATGCTATTAATTATTTATATACAAAATTAAAAATATTAGCTCTAACACTTAAAGTAACTTTCTTTCTTGAATATATTGTCTTTATGTTTGGAAAAATTGATTTGAAGAAAAGCTATAAATATTGTATTCATATGGATGATGGACTGATTGGTTGGGAAATTGTTAATCAAGATTCTATAGTTGACGACTCAGAGATAAAAAAAGAGGATGTTTTATTTATTGATGATAGTAACATAAATAATAAATGGCCCAAAAAATATAAATCACGTAGATATAATGTTCTAAGTCTCAAATCTATCTTTAAGACATTATCTTTCAGAGAAAAACTTGATTTATATAGAGATAATTCTAAATTAAGATACAAATTAGTATTACTGATAATAAAATTTGGATTCTTGTCTAGCTTTTCCAATAAGTATTTATCAGAAAAGCTTAAATGGCAATCGTTTCATAATAAAATGAGCGTCAATAAAGTTATTAGCTTCATGATTCCAAGATCGTTGGCAGAACAAAAGATACATAAAGAATATAATGTTGAAACAATATTCTTATATTTTTCAATTACAGAGCAGATAATTGAAAATGCAAATGATCCTAACCTCACTCATTGCTTGGATTACTCGTTTATGTGCTATGACACGATTATTTCGTCAAATATCTCAAATGATTGGTTTAAAACACTTAATAATGACGTAGAAACATATATAGACAATTCACCTTTTATGTGTGAAAGAATAGGTGATTATTCTAAAAAACGTTTGGACTACATAAGTAGTTTAAAAATACCCACTCATATGAAATTGGCATGCATCCTTGATTCCCCAGTTGGGCTGTATAGCGTGATGAATTTGGATAGTTATAAAGATTTTATCAAGACAATGACTAGGCTGGTTGAGAATACTAGAGATACCATGTACCTATTTAAAACAAAGAAGCCTTATGAGGAGATAAAAAGGCTAAATGATAAGGAAATTATCATGATACTGGATTTTCTAATTTCTCAAGAAAATGTTATCTATGTAAATGAACTAGATTTATCTATTTATGAGGCAATAGGAATTTCAAATCTCGTTATCTCAGCACCTAAATCATCGGCTATATATGAGTCATTGTTTTCCAAAATCCCTACAATTTCATTTAGACCGTCATCGTTTACATCTAAATCTCCAAATATCTACAGTAAAATCAACAAATGTGAGGTGACTAACTATAGCGAACTTTACTCTCTTTATAGTTATTTTATAAATTCAGATAAAGAGCTTCTGGAAAAAGAATACATGAGCAATATTGATACTATCCTTGGTAAATATGATGCTAAATCATCAATATCTTCTGTAAAAAGTTACATAGTAAATTAGACTAGAAAATGAAATCATTTATCAAAACAATCCTAACGTTATTTTTTTCAGTTCTAAGGGATAAAGTTAAAAAAAATAATGTAATAATTTTCAGTGGAACAGATAATTACTCCTATAATGGTAATAGTAGATATTTGTATGAGCATCTGTCGAGAGAGCATAAGTATGATGTATACTGGTATACAAAATCAAATCAAGTTAAAAATCATCTTGCTCTGAATAAATTTAAATTTCTATCTTTAAGCAATCCATTTAAACTTATTATCACTGCCTTGAGAGCCAAAATTGTGATTAATGACGGAGATAGTTATTTTAATATATTCAAAATATGTGATTCTAAGGATACGTACAAAATATCTCTATTTCATGGATATGGCCCAAAGACTACAATAGCAGCGAAAGACGATGACAATACAAGGGCCTTAAGAATAAATCGCATAAATAAGTTTGATTATATTAATTATACGTCACCATACCTTGCTAACAATATTTCGAAGACGATATTTGGCATTCCATCTCATAAAGCGAAAATTCTGGGATTTCCAAAAAATGATAACTTTTTCAATAAAGATATTATTAATAAAAAAATATATGATAAATCATTTTGTAAAGATCTATTTGCAAATTTCACAAGAGACTCTAAAGTAATTTTGTATACGCCTACATGGAGGCCCTATAAGTATAATCTTCCTCTTCTTGATCTATCTGGATTTAATGTAGATGATTTTAATAATTTCTTAAAAAAGAATAATCTATTTTTTGTTTATTCTGTTCACTCTGTACGAAAGCCATCTGAATTATTAGGAAATACAGATAGGATAAAACTTATAAATAAGTCCTATCCCTTATATGATACAAACGAAATGATGCTCGAAAGTGACATTTTACTGAACGATTACGCCACTACATCTGTTGAATTCAGTATACTAGATAGACCGCAAGTTTTTTGTATGCCAGACTATGATAAATATTGTAAAAGAAAAGGGTTTATTGAAGACTATAAAAATACGATACCTGGGAAAGCAGCTGAATCATACGATAGTTTGATGAAAATTTTCAAAGAAATATTAGGAAATTCAGAAAATTATACATTATCGTTTAACAATCAAAGAAAAAATTTATTAGAAAAATACTATAATTTAGAGAATTACAACTCAATTGATAATTGTAGTAAGTTCCTATCTAATATTATTAATGGAGATGTCAGTAAATGAAAAAAATAGTATATGTTGCAATGAGTGTTGACCTTATTCATAAAGGTCACATCAATATAATTAAGGAAGCATCAAAGTTAGGGGATGTTGTGGTTGGCCTGCTAACTGATAAAGCAATATCTAGCTATAAACGACTTCCATTTATGCCATACGAGAGTCGTAAATTGATAATTGAGCAAATTAAAGGTGTAGACAAGGTAATAGAACAAAGAACACATAATTATAGAGAGAACTTATTGATACTGAGACCTAATTATGTGGTTCATGGGGATGACTGGAGAGAAGGGCCTCAAAAGAAAGTAAGGGATGAGGTTATAGAAACACTTAAAGAATGGAATGGGGAACTAGTAGAGATACCATATACTGAGAATATATCATCAACTATATTGAATAAAAATATGCGAGAGATCGGAACTACACCTAACACTAGATTATCACTACTGAAAAGAATGCTATCGGCAAAATCTATAATACGATTAAATGAGGTGCATAATGGCTTATCAGGCTTAATAACGGAGAAGGCTAAAATAGAAAAAGATGGTCGCGTAATTGAGTTTGATGCAATGTGGTCAAGTAGTCTGACAGATTCAACAGCAAAAGGTAAACCTGATATCGAGGCAATTGATATGACGTCAAGAATGAATACAGTAAATGATATTTTTGAGGTAACGACAAAACCAATGATTTTTGATGCTGATACAGGGGGAAAAAATGAGCATTTCACTTTTACTGTAAAATCATTAGAGAGGTTAGGTGTCTCTGCTGTTGTGATTGAAGACAAAGTTGGTCTTAAGAAGAACTCTCTTTTAGGTAATAGTGTTCATCAAGAACAGGACAGCATTAAAAACTTTCAAGAGAAAATATCCCTCGGTAAGAAGTCTCAAGTCACTAATGATTTTATGATAATCGCTAGGATTGAGAGTTTAATCCTCTCTAAAGGTCTAGATGATGCGTTAGAAAGAGCTAAAAGCTATATAGATGCTGGTGCAGATGGTATAATGATTCATAGTAAAGAAAAAGATCCTGATGAAATATTCGAATTTTGCTCTAAATATAAAGAGAGCAAACCGTTAATGATCGTACCTACAAGTTATAATGCAATTACCGAAGATGAGTGGGAAAGTAGAGGTGTAAATATAATATGCTATGCTAATCATATGCTTAGAAGCGCATATCCTGCTATGTTAAGCACAGCACTATCAATCTTAAAAAATAAACGCTCATTAGAGGCTAGTGATAAATGTATTTCAATTAATGATATTTTAGATTTGATCCCCGGAACTAAATAATGATTTCACCAAAAAGTTTCTATGAACATTTATTAAAACACGATATCAGTTTTTTTACTGGTGTCCCGGATTCACTTCTTAAAAACTTATGTTTTTATATCTCTGATCATGCGAAAAAGAGACATATCATAGCAGCGAATGAAGGCAATGCTATAGCACTTGCGATTGGTTATTATTTATCTTCAAATAAGGTCCCAATGATCTATCTTCAAAATTCAGGTTTAGGAAATATTATTAATCCTCTTTTATCACTTGCGGATAAGGATGTTTATTCAATACCGATGCTTTTAGTGATTGGGTGGCGTGGAAAACCTGGTGTAAAGGATGAGCCACAACATAAAAAACAGGGAAGGGTTATGTTAAACATGTTGAAGTCTATGGAAATCGAATTTGAGATAATAAGAAATTCTGATTCGCAAGATCAAATCAAGACTAAAATAAATAGAATGGTAGAACGAATAAAAATACAGAAGATGCCATGTGCCGTTGTTATCGAAAAAGATGTCTTTAAAAAATATAATAAAATTAATAAGAAAAGATTTCGTTATGAATTAAGCCGTGAAGATGCGCTTCATATTATCTTAGAGAATATCCGTAAAGATAGTATTATTGTATCAACTACAGGATTTACATCTAGAGAATTATATGAATATCGTAAAAACAATTGTTCTCGTAATCCTGATTTTTATACCGTTGGCGGAATGGGGCATGCATCACAGATTGCGCTCGGAATTTCAATAAATAAAAAGAAAGAAGTTATATGCCTCGATGGCGATGGATCAGTTTTAATGCACATGGGTTCGTTAGCAATAAATGCCTCTATAAATAAGAAAAATTACAAACATATCGTTTTTAATAATGGCGCTCATGAATCTGTTGGCAATCAACCAACTGTTGGTTTTGATATTGATATGTCAATGATAGCCAAATATTCTGGCTATAGCCTAACCTTAAGAGCACACACTAAGACTCAAGTGATTAAGGCAGTCAAAAAAATTCTGAACCATAAAGGTACAGCGTTTCTTGAAGTATTAGTTAAATCAAATGCTAGATCTGATCTGTCAAGACCTGATAAGACACCCATTGAAAATAAAAAACAATTAATGTCATTAATAAACAAATGAAGCAAAAAATTATATTTGGTAATGAGGCTATTTTAAGCTTTAACAAATTAGTCAAATCTATTAACCCAAAAAGAATACTGATTGTTACAGGAAAGAAGTCTTTTAGACAGTCAGGCGCAAGTAATATGTTCTACAAAACTATTAATTCTTATGAAAAACACATCTACGATAGTTTTGCAAATGATCCATCAATAGAAGATGTTAAAATTGGCCTAAAAATCATTAAAAGTTTTAAACCAGATCTTATTATTGCAATAGGAGGAGGCAGTACTATTGATATGGCTAAACATCTTAAAATTTTTTCTGTGAATAATAATAATTTAGAAGATAAAATAATAAATAAAAGATCGCTTAAAAATAGTAATGTTCCATTTATTGCAATACCCACTACTAGTGGCACTGGCAGTGAGAGTACATCATTTGGAGTAATATATATTAAAGACAAAAAGTACTCAGTGGAGAGTCAATACTTGCTTCCAGACTATGCCCTAATAATACCAGAACTAGGACACAAGATGTCTAAAACTGTAAGGATCTCAACTGCTTTAGATGCATATTGCCAAGCCATAGAATCTTACTGGTCAGTAAACTCTACACGGTCAAGCAAGTTATATTCAGGGAAAGCTATTAAAATATTAAAAAAGTATATTCTTAAATCATTAAATGGTGATAAAAAAGCACAATCAGAAATGTTTAGAGCTGCTAACTATTCTGGAAGAGCAATTAATATCGCAAAAACTACAGCTGCACATGCTATATCATATATGTTAAGCAGAAAATATAACATACCACATGGTTATTCTGTTGCTATAACACTCGGTAAGTTTTTTGTGATTAATGAAGCAACAAATAACACAGCTATTCAAGATAAAAGAGGTAGTAAATATATTAGGAGAAACATGAAAAATCTCTATAAATTAATGGGATTAGATTCTGCAAAATCTTGTGAAAAATATTGGTATGCACTAATGTCTAAATTAAATCTGACAGTTAATACAAAAAATATCGGCATAAAAAATGATGCCGACATTAAATTCCTAGTGGACAATATCAATATTCATAGATTAAAAAATAATCCAATAAAACTGACCCCCAAAATTATATCAAAAATCTTCCACGATCTAAGTAATGCAAACTAGTGAACTTCTTAAAATGATGAGCGATATGTTCTTCGATCCTTATATAATTGACATAATCCTATTGTCTTTGGGAGTCTCATTAGTTGCTTTATTAACATCTGTGATATTTTCACTTATAACCGCATCTATTCTCACAATATACAATTTTTTCGGTAAAAATACGCTAACCATAATCATAAACTCTCTTATGAGCATTCCACCAGTTGCTGTAGGATTATTTTTCTATATCTTGTTATCTCAAAGTGGACCGCTCGGTCATCTTGACTTACTTTATAGTCCAACAGCCATGGTGTTAGCGCAATTTGTAATAGTAACACCAATTATAATTACATTATCGAAAGATACACTAGATCAGACATATGATAGACTGCATGATTATCTTTTTATTCTTAAATCTGGGTTTATATTGAAAATGAAAACAATACTTTGGGAGTCTCGCTATTCATTGATGATCAATGTACTTACTGGACTTAGTAGAGCACTATCAGAAGTAGGCGCAGTAATAATTGTTGGTGGAAATATCGACTATATGACTAGAGTAATGACAACTAGTATTGTTCTTGAGACATCCAGAGGCGATATCCAAAGAGCTGTGTCACTTGGCATCATTCTTATTTTAATTGCACTTTTGATAAATATAATGTTAAACCTAGTTAAAAGACTTGAGATTAGAGCTCATGGATAAGAATATTTTAATCCAATTGAAAAATGTAGACTTCTCTTATGATGATCAGAGCGTGCTAAGAAATATATCTTTTGATGTAGATAAAAAAGGGGTCACTCTGATCTATGGAGAGAACGGATCTGGGAAAACAAGTATTTTAAAAATAATATCCGGATTACTTTGTCCGTCCAAAGGTACCATCAGCAATTTATCAAAGATAAATATAGGATTTATATTTCAAAAATCTATCTTATTGAGGCGTACAGTAAAAGAGAACTTATTACATACCTTGCATGCAAAAAATAAATTAACATACAGTGAATCAGTAGAAGTCATAAGAAAAGTGCTTACAAAATTTAATCTTATTGATTTAATAGATAAACATGTAATGAAACTTTCAGGTGGTCAGCAACAAATGATATCTTTTTGCAGATCCATTATTTTGGAACCAGAATTACTTATATGTGATGAACCAAACAATAACCTAGATGACGCTAACAAAAAACTTCTTTATGACTTTTTAGAGGAATACTCTAAATTTAATAAAGTGCTTATCGTCTCACAAGATAAAGATGAGATAAGTAATATCTGTAGCTCTATATATAATATTAAGGATGGTGCATTAAGTGAAGTCAATTACTAGAAATATCGCATACATTTTATTAATCATTTTTTCTCATGCGAGTGCGACGTATTCTGATAATAGTAGTTCTACGTTAATCATACAGTCTACAACCTCTACGAGAGACTCTGGTCTTTACGATTATCTAATACCTCATTTTAATGAAAAATTTAATATAAAAGTCAAAGTAATTGCTGTAGGTACTGGTCAAGCTATAAATAATGCAAGAAACTGTGATGGAGATATACTTATCGTCCATTCTAGACAAGATGAAGAGATCTTTATTAAAGATGGTTATGGAACCAAGAGAGAAAATTTGATGTACAATGATTTTGTAATCGTAGGCCCAAAAAGTGATCCTTTAAATATTTTAAACTATGAATCACTTAAAATGGCTACTAAACAGATTGCATTAGGCACAGAAAAGTTTATTTCTAGAGGAGATGATAGTGGGACTCATAAAGCTGAAATGCGAATCTGGAAGGATATCAAAGACGATTTTAATAAGTTCAAACAAAGTAAATTGTATCTAGAGACAGGACAAGGCATGGGTTCCACTCTCAATATCACGGTAGGACTCAATGCTTATACATTTGTGGATAGAGCGACATGGCTAAATTTTAAAAATAAACAGAATCATATAATTGTATATGAAAAAGATCCACGAATGAAAAATCAATACGGAATAATTTTAGTTAATGCCGATAAATGCAAGAATATTAACAAAAAGTCATCAATGATTTTCTATGACTGGATCCTTTCAACAGAAGGAAAAAACCTCATAAATAATTATCAAATTAATGGTAAACAATTATTTTTCGCAGAGTAACTATTGTGCTAGATAACGATATAAAAAAATATAGGGAGGAAATAAATACAAAAGGCTTTGTGAGAATCCCAGAAGCAATTAGTAAGGAGCTTATAGAGTACTGCATCGAAGATATTCAAAAAGCCACAGATATTGACACATATTACGATCAAAATGGTTTTTTAAGAAGAATTGAGAAATTATATGATAAAGGTCAATCACTTATAAACCTCAATAATGATATAACAAAAATATTATCTATTATTTTCGGTTTTGATTTTGTCATATTCAAGGACAAATACAACGCTAAACCACCAAATGGCGAGGGATTTTTTGCACACTATGATGGGGTATTTTATTTTATTAATGAATCAAATAAACAAGAAAGAGGATGGTATAAATATACAGATTACTTCATGAACGTCCTCATAGCATTAGATAAATGTGATGAGGAAAACGGGACTATTGAATTGTCATGTGCACATAAAGGTGGCTTTGATAAATTATTACAAAATACAAAAAAAAATGGAACACCAGATATTATAGAGTCTGTCGAGAAACAATTAATATTTGAGTCAGTCGAACTTAATGTTGGAGATGTAGTCATTTTTAGTAATACGTGTCCACACAGATCTAGTAAAAATACCTCAGACAAAAGTAGAAGAACGCTATATTATACTTATACGAAGCAATTAGAGGGATCTTACTATGATCAATACTTCCTAGATAAAAAAAATAGTAAGAATAAGTCTAGTAAGAGCTTAAGTGGAGAAAAATAATTTTCATATCAACTATTAATTTGAAATATATATTTTATTTAATAATTTTTATAGCTTTTCTTTTATTGTTTTATATTATTGATGCGCAATTATTAAATATAATAAATACCAATCTCTTGATTTTGATTGACTTCGCAAATACTAGTACAACTGAAGCAAAGGTTATTTTCTTTTTAATTTATATATTATTAACATCGTTATCATTACCAGTGGCTTTCATACTTGGTATTTTATCTGGCGTGCTTTTTGACGTTTTTGATGCTCTTATTATTGTATCATTCGCCTCCTCAGTTGGCGCTACATCTGCATTTCTTATATCACGATACTTTTTTCGAGATTATATAGCTTGTAAGTTTAGTCGACAATACTCATCTATTGATACTGGTTTTAGAGAAAATGGAGCATTTTATTTATACGCTATTAGAATGAGTCCTATATTTCCATATTTCATGATAAATTTTCTTTTTGGATTAACTTCTATGAAGACCTATATTTTCTATCTAGTTACACAAATTGGAATGTTGCCAATGACATTTATAATTATTCTTACTGGGGATAAAATGTATGAGATGCTGAATGCAAATATTTCTTTTGACATAAATATATTAATTTTACTTTCACTACTTGGGTTACTCCCATTTATATTTAAAAAGTTATTCTACAAGTATCTTAGCAATCATGAATAATAAAAAAATATATGCTGTTATTTTATCACATAATTGTGAACATATGATTGATAGAACTATCTCAAGAATTCCGCATTCATCATTTGATAAAGTTATAGTATCTGATGATGGGTCAATGGATAATTCAGTTAGTAAATACAGAAGTCTTGGATACACAGTTGTTAATTCAAATAATAAAGGATATGGCGCAAACATAAAGAATGCATTACTGGTAGCATTTGATGATGGAGCTGATTATGTTCTTGAAATTCATGGTGATGGTGCTCAATTTGATCCAAAGGCAATATCTAAAGCGTCATCATTAATTGAAAATGATACTGATTTAATATTGGGATCTCGTTTCATAGAAAAGGGAAGGGCGCTCAAGCTTGGTATGCCCTTGCCGAGATACATTGCAAACCGTGCTTTATCCTTTATTGACAGAATAATATTAAACAAAAATCTTTCTGAGTTCCATACTGGATTTAGAGTCTACAGCAGAAAATTTAAAGATATAAATCAAAGCAAATTTTCTAATGATTATTTGTTTAGCTTTCAAATCATTGCTTATGCTATTGCTAATGACTACAAAGTTGACGAAATACCTGTAGAATGTGATTATAATTCAGAACATACATCTCATGGATATTTGGGAGCATCAAAATATGCTATTACACATTTTTTTGTACTGTTCTGGTATATCCTGTTTAAGTATCTTAGAGTGAGAAGAAGTATTTTTAAATGATAAAAACCTCATATTGTTCGTGTAAAAATCATACAGAAACAATCGAAGTTTATGATTTTGGGATGATGCCTCGTGTGAATAATTACTCGAGTAATCAGGAAGATAATGATCGAACCTCTTTGGTATTAACTGTGTGTGAATCATGTAAGCTAGTTCAGCTTTCATCAATGCCAGACCTTAATTCTATTTATTTAGAGTATGACCATATTTCATCTGCATCTACATCTAATGTGAGGCATCTTAAGAATGTAGCAGAAATGATTAACAATAAACATAATGATCGTAAGACTTTACTAGAAGTAGGTTGTAATGATGGAACATTTTTGAGAAATATTAATAAAAACTTTATTTCACATGGTATAGATCCAGCAAAAAATGTCTATCAGAAAAAAAGTAGTGATAATTTTTCTATTCATAATCTTTTTTTCGATACTAGCAATCAATTAAAAATTCGAAATTTAGTTGGTGAAAAAATAGATATTATTATAGGTTTGAATGTATTTGCACATAATAGTACATATAATGATATGTTTTCAGCAATAAAGTATCTCCTGGCTAGCAATGGATATGCATATATAGAGGTTGCATATGCGAAAGACACGGTATTATCTGGTAATTTTGATACCATATATCATGAGCATTTTTGTAATTATACACTCACATCTCTAATTAATATTCTAAAAGAGAATGAATTGATGGTTGTTGATGTGGATAAAGTACCAACGCAAGGTGGGTCTCTAGGAATTTGGATAGAGCATCTTAATGATAACAAGGAAGTATCAGATAATATAGATGTTATTCTTAAAGAAGAACGTGACTTTGGTATCAGTGATATTTCCATGTATATGAAGTTATCAAAGGTAATTGAACATAAAATTTTTAATATAAAAAGTAGATTTTTGGCCAATGCAATTCATAAAAATGTTTTAATTGTTGGAGTGCCTGCTAGGGGTGTGATAACTGCAAATGTCTGTAATTGTAAAACTCTACAAAATGCAGTCGCTATAGATGACACACCTGAAAAACAAGGTTACAATATTCCCGGTACTAACATACCAATAGAGAACCCAGAAGAAGTAAATTATAAGAATTTTGATATTGCTTGTATTCTAGCTTGGACATATAAAGATGATCTCATAAAGAGAATCAAGAAAGCTGGGTTTGACGGCGACATTTTTATTCCATTTCCTGATGGTAAATACATATAGTGATAAATAAATATACAACACAAAAAATTTTACTAGTTGGTGCAAATGGTTATATTGGTTGCAGATTCTTAGAACGCTGTAAGGATAAGTATAATATTTATTCGATAGATAATCTCCTTAAGAAGAATGATCTACTCCCAAATATAAATCAAATTGACTATAGAGAGATGAAAATCAATGAAATCAATGAATTCGATATTTGTCTATGGCTAGCTGGGCATTCAAGTGTTCCTCAATCATTAGCAGATCCTGAGGGTTGTTATGATAATAATTATTCAGGATTGGTTAATTTTATGAATATGTTTAAAGGGAAAATAATATATGCTAGTTCAGCTAGCGTTTATACAAGCATTGCTGGCGCAATTTGCGATGAGGACACAACTGTTGGTATGCCGATAAATATTTATGATTATACGAAAATATCAATCGATAATTACATGTCAATAATGAATAAAGACTTCGTAAGCTTGAGATTTGGAACTGTTGATGGTGGCTCGAAACATATTAGAGAAGAGCTTTTGTTGAATAAAATGGTTAAAGATGCATTAAATGAAAATAAGATCTATCTAGCAAATCCGAAAGCTAATAGGGGAGTTTTATTTATTGAAGACCTCGTTGATGCAATAGAATTACTTCTCAATAGTCCACCTAAGTTACCGCAGATATATAATCTTAGTTCAATAAACGCTAATATGGAAACACTTGCTAATATTGTCAAAAAGAAAACTAAAGCAACTATTCATGAGCTGGATCATTCTAGTAAATATAACTTTCAGATGTCATCAAATAAATTTTCAAATGATTATAATTATCATTTCACTGATGATGTTGAGGTGATCATTGATAATCTAATTAAATTCTATACATAATGTATAATAAGAAAATCTGCCTATATTTTATGGCTTTCGTTGCAGCTTCTCTTTATCTTATGAATCGGATAAATGATTTCTTTGCTAATCCTAAAATCTATAATGCGCCTTTATTTTATAGTGACATAAACCTAAATACTCTAACTAATTTTATTATAGTACTTTTAGTCATTTTTACTTTAAGCCATATTTTTTCGAGAAGTAATATTTTATCTTCAATATCAATTAATAACAAATCTTTCAAGACAGCCATAATTGTTACTATTTTTTCCTTTATTTTTAAAGCATTTATGTTTGACTTTAATTTTGATTTTGGCAATAGGGCAGACTTGATTCTCACAAGACATTACTATGGTAATGAATTTGTTGTATATAAAGCATATGCAACTATTGTGGGCATTTTCTCGAAACTATTTGTTAACTTCCACACCAGCTTAGGTTTGTTTAATGTTATTTTAGGTTCATTCGCAATAGGTGTTTGGTATTTAATTTTTAAAAAAGTCAACACATCTAGTATAATATCTCTAATCACAATATTGCTTGTGTTATTTTATATCCCACTTACTGCAGCAGAGACATTGATACGCGTAGATGTTCTATATATGTTTATATTATCGGTATCTGTACTCTTGCTATTAATTCTATATGACAATTATTCAAGAAAAAATCTTGCTTTGCTCACTATTTCATTATTCTGTTTATGTTTTATCAGAGAACAAACTATTTATTTCCTCCCATTATATATAGGTTTAATTTTATTTAAAAAAGATTCCATAGGAATGAAAGTTTCAATCCTCATACCATCAATCGTTGTAATTGCAACGTCACTTTCTATATCACATTATAATAATACACATTATGGTTTTTCATCTTTATTCAAGGAAAGGATCCTAATTCAAAAAATCATGCAATATGGGTATTTAACTAATGAAAACATATCTGAGGTAAGTACAAACTTAAGTCAACCAGCAAAAAAACTTCTTATTGATATTAACTCCATTTACCAAGAAAATATTTTACCAAGTAGGAGAGAGATAAACCTATATGCTAATAGTGATGCTCTCAAACTCATAAGACCCAATTATCAAACTATTTATCAAAAAACCAATCTTATGAGCTTCATAACTGATAATGAGATAGAAATAGCAAAGAAAAATTTAAAGAGTTTAATAAATAACTCTGACATACAATTATTTAGTGCGGATACTATAAAGGGTATATTTAAGACGAATGATTCAGATGATAATAGAATAACAAAAGATATTAAATATCTTATAATTAACGATTTTTATTACGACAATGCACGATATTTTGACTCTTTTGTTCTTAGTGATCTGAAAACTACTAATAGTTATTGTTCTCAGACTCTTAATAATAATTCTCATAAGAGAATGTGGAATATAGCTCCCTCTAAAGAACTTATAACAGCTTATGACAAACATCTATATTCTAAAAATTGTCTATTGTCTGTCCTTGATAAGATAAATAAGATATATCTAGTCTCTATACGATCGAATGACTACTACCATGTGGCGGCTCAAAAAATTGCTCCTAGCTTCCATCCAGAGACTCAAGAATATGTTTATCATTCTAATTTTCGTTACATAACAGAAATTGCACTAAAAAAACCATTACTATATAGTGTTCAAAGTTTAATTGTTTTGTTTTCACAGACTGGTTATGTGCCTGTTCCATCAGGGATGTCCAATCGAATCTATCAAATTTACAATAATTCAATCATATCAAAAGACTTATTTGCAAAATCCCAGGAGCTTTATTATATGATCATTAATTATTGGTATTATGTTTGCTTTTTAGTCCTAATGATCTATGGATTTCTTATCAATAATGCACCAAACAGAGTATTACACTTATTTTTGCCTGTATTCGGACTTTACTATATCTTATTCATTGCATTTGCATCATACGGCGAGTTCCCTAGACTAATTTTGCCTGTGATTCCAATATTGATGCATAATTTTGTAATGGTAACATCTTATATATACACATGTTTGGTGAAACAATAATGTTAGACAGTGCTAAATCCGACATAATATATATTATACGAAGTTATGTATAGAAAAGTAGATGTATCCCCTGAAATCAAGCTATAGAGAGATATGAAAAAAATTGTAAAAATTATACTAAAAGCGATGGGTTATCGAATAGAGAAAATCAAGAAGAACGATTATCCAATTGATATACCTAGAGAAATCGTGGATTTATATGAAAATGTAAGCCCCTACACTGCTACTAGTATAGAACGTGTTGCCGCGTTAGCTGATTCTGTAAAATATGTTACTGAGAATAATGTTAATGGTGATTTTGTTGAGTGTGGTGTTTGGAAAGGTGGATCATGTATGATAATGGCACAAGAATTAGTCAAAAGAGATGATATGTCACGAGATATTTGGATGTATGACACATTTGAAGGAATGACAGAGCCAACGGATGATGACGTGGAGATCGAAACAGGAATCAAGGGGAAAAACTTACTATCAGGAGTTCAAAAAACTACAGATAAGTATAACATGTGGGCATATTCACCAATAGAAGAAGTAAAAAATAACATGAAGAAAACAGGTTATCCTGCTGATAAATTGAGATATATTGTTGGAAAAGTAGAGGATACGCTTATGAATACTAAACCACATAAAATTGCTCTATTAAGACTCGACACCGACTGGTACGAGTCTACGAAGGTAGAATTAGAGCTTCTTTACCCATTAATTGTTGATAACGGGATCCTCATAATAGATGATTATGGACACTTTGCTGGAGCGAAAAAGGCAGTAGATGAGTACTTTCAGTCAGTAAATCAAGCCCCTTTGTTCAATCGCATCGACTATACAGGAAGATTAATTATTAAAAAATAACAATGTCTAAAAAAATACTTCATATATGCTTAGGAAATCAACTATTCCCTATCAAATACTTAAAAAATCATAATATCGAAAGCGTATTTATGAGAGAGGACATGCAATTATGCACATACCAGAAACATCATAAGCATAAAATTATTCTTTTTTTATCTGCGATGAGGTCTTATAAAGACTTATTAAAAAAAAATAAAATTGATGTTCATTATGAAGAATTAAAGCCATTAGATTCAGAATCTTATGTCGATTCATTAATAAATTACATCAAGATAAATAAAATTAGTCATGTTTCTATGTTTTCAATTGAGGATAAATGGTTTGAAAAGCATATAAAAAAAATCAAAAAATACGTACAAGATCTAACTGTACTACAAACTCCTATGTTTTTGACCAATCCAGAAGATTTTAAACAAATGTGCCCCAAAAAGAATAAACCTAAATATAAAATGACAGATTTTTACATAAATCAGAGAAAAAAACTTGGGATACTCATACACAATAATAAGCCTAAGGGAGGTAGATGGACTTTTGATACTGAAAATAGAAAGAAAATACCGAAGAATATATCCCCTCCTCCTCTAGTTCAATTTACTAAGACAAAGCATACGCTGAATGTAATTAAACTTGTGAATGATCATTTTACAAAACATTATGGAGATTCAATAGATTTTAATTACCCAACCACACGCGACCATGCTCTAAAAAATCTAGATGACTTCATTCATCAAAGATTTAAAAATTTTGGTGATTATGAAGATGCTGTTGATAGTAGATCTGTTTTATGGTTTCACTCTAATCTGAGCTCATCGCTTAATTTAGGTCTAATAACCCCACACGACATACTAGAAAAAATTAAGGGACTGAATCATGTTCCTATGAATTCATATGAGGGTTTTCTCAGACAAATTATAGGTTGGCGAGAATTTATGAGATGTCTGTATCAAGCTGAGAGCTCTACTATGGAAAGAAGTAACTTTTTTAACCACAAAAGGAGATTAACTATTGCATGGTATGAGGGAACTACAGGTCTAGATCCTCTCGACTACTCAATTAAAAGTACTATCAAGCATTCATACTCACATCATATTGAAAGATTAATGGTACAAGTTAATTTAATGAACTTGTGTGAAATTAATCCCAAGCATGCATATAAATGGTTCATGGAACTATATATTGATTCTTCTGACTGGGTTATGACACCAAATGTATATAGTATGGGTCTTTTTGCCGATGGTGGCATAATGGCCACAAAGCCATATATATGTGGTTCAAATTATATACTTAAAATGATGAATTTCCAAAAAGGCCCGTGGTGTGATGTTATGGATGGGCTATATTGGAGATTTATTAATAAGAATAGAATTTTTTTTAAAACTAACCCTAGGCTTAATATGATGGTGAGTTTATTTGATAAAATGGATAAGCAGAAAAAAAATTCTATAATAAAAAAAGCAGATAATTTTATATCAGAGGTGACTAAATGATAAAAGTATTATTTAACGATAGCTGTAATATATGTTCCAAGGAAATTAGTCATTATAAATCACTTAAGCCAGATCAAATTAAATGGATTGATATAAATGATGTATCTCTATCAACAGAAATATCAGGGAAAAGTCATCGACAACTTCTAAGAAGACTGCATGTTATAGAAGATGAAAATATCTATTCAGGTGTTAAAGCATTTATAGTGATGTGGGACAAAATTCCAAAATATAGATGGGCAAGTAAGATAATTACTCTACCAGCCATATATCACATAAGCGTAATTATCTATGAAATTATCGCATATGTTCTATTTCTTAAAAACAAACATCAGTTAGATGAAAAAAAGTGAATTGCCACAAAAGATTTGTCCGGTTTGTAACCGAGAATTTAAGTGGAGAAAAAAATGGGAACGATGTTGGGAACAGGTAAGATATTGTTCAAAAAGGTGTCAAAGTAGGAAAAAATTAATCAAATTCAATTAATATTTGCTTCCTTGCCAGTAGATACTCCTCTTCATCAATGTTTCCCTTTATATAAAGGTTCTTAAGATCCTCTAGTTCAGTGAGCTTTTCTGCAATTTTCCTCTCATATTCCTCTCCTCTCTCTTTAGCACAATCTTTTTGAATATATAATTTCAGTAGGTGATCCTTTCTCTGTGAAGCATTGTATTCTGCGTGTATCGATGTTCCATAGGTAACGAAATACGCTGGAAAGAAAAATAAAGCTGATAGGATATTTTCATCCGTGACCCCCTTATTTGAATGAGCCTCATCTTCACTCAAGTCCGCTGATTCATAAGCAAGCTTAAGCTCATTACAAGACATTTGTTCATCTCCAAATTGCATTATATCTATTGCTTTAGGCGTGGAACATGAGGCCAAAAAAATCAGAGAAAATAATATCGTCAAATTGTTGCGCATACTCTAATTCTATAAATTATCAGGCGAAATTGAAAATGAAATTAACAGATTCTTACTTATTTTTTTTTCTAAATTCCCATGGCTTTATTGGTGAATTACCCTTCCAAAGACCAAGTTTATTATTCTTTGCAAAATTTTCTAAATTCATGAGGTAAGGATTTTTTCGATATGATTTATAAACCCAAGCGTTTCCTGATTTAATTAATTTAGCATTAATGTAGATAGCCTGATTTTTGTTATAAACAAAGATATCGCCAATATCACGACCGTATTTATCTTTATAGTCGGAATTAACGATAATTCTTTTATCATCTAATTCATTATCGAGGAAGTTTTTTGCCTGCTCACCGTATGGTTGTTTAATTTCAGGGGCATCAATATGACGAAGTCTTACTTTCTTTCGACCATTGTCTGACTTAATATAAATTGTATCACCGTCAATGACCTTTAGGACTATAGCCTCATATTCTTCGGAAAATATATCAATGGAAAATAACGTAATGATAAAAAAGATTAATGAGTGATATATTTTCATAAACTTTGAATGAAATTTCTAATTTTTTTACCGAAAGATTCAATGTCTACCAAGAATGAATCATGTCCTTGTATACAATCTAATTCTTGATAGTCAACCTTTGTTCCTGCTTGCAATAAGCATTCCGCAATTTCTTTCTGCTGGTAAGAGGGAAAAAGTGTGTCTGATGTAACACCAATAATTAACGCTTTTTCAATGCAAGTTTTAGCAAGTGCATCTTGCGTTGATTTCCCATGATCTGACACATCAAACCAGTCCATTGCTCTTGATAAATATAAATAACAATTTGCATCAAATACATTTTGGAACTTTACTGCATGATGCTCAAGATATGATTCTATCTCATATTCAAAACTAGTATTATCAACTCCAAAAGTATTTTGTGTTAATTTTTCTGAGGATGATTTTTTCCTGCCAAACCTCTGTTGCCACTCGGCAGATGATCGGTATGATGTCATACCCAGTTTTCGTGCTATTCTTACACCGTTTAATGGAGGATTCTCATACGAATAAAAACCATTGTTCCAATCTGGGTCTTTTCTTATAACCTCTCTTTGCAATGAACGAATAGCTATCGCATAAGGAGTGGCTTGTGTTGCAGTAGAAATCAAAATCGTGTTTTTTACAGACTGATTAAACATAATACTAAAAGCAAGGGCCTGCATCCCACCAAGCGAAGGACCAACTAAAATTTTTATGTCACTAATGCCAAGTTTTTCTAGTAGTGTGTAAGATGCTTTTGCCATATCTTCGACAGTTAATTCAGGGAAAGATAGTCGATATGGTTGTTCTGTATTTGCATTCATACTCACTGGACTCGTGGAGCCAAAACAGCTGCCAAGTGTATTAATACAAACTATAAAGTGTTTATCAGAATCAATAGATTTGCCTGGCCCAACCATAGATTCCCACCATCCAGCTGCTGAATTAAAACTCGATGAGGTTACATGTGAGCTAGCAGACAGTCCTGTAAATATAACCACAACATTCGATTTAGATGAATCTAGCTCACCCCATGTCTCGTACGCTATAGAAACATCTTTCAGCTTTCCTCCTCTCCTGAATTCAAAAGTATCTGCTATTTTCATTGTATTTGCAGCACTCTGTCCACGAAAGAAAGGTATAACTCTGTTTTTACTATCTTTTTTCATACACGAATAGTATTACAATTCATTATTAATAACAATTAATAAGTCATCGAAGAATAATTTCTTGTTAATGTTTACATTTAGATACTCTGATTTTTTCTTGAGTAGAGTTTTTAATATATTGATTAACTTATCTTCATCTAAGATTATTTTCTGTTGGAGATGTTTATATATTTCACTTGTTTTGTTGTCGAGATATCTGCCTTTCAACAATAGAGAAAATAAGTTTATCAGATAATCTATCAAGAGCTTATCTAATTGTGACCATTTATCAGTAAAAGTTAGAGCAGGTAAATCTCTTTTATTCAAAGCAGATATATCATCTTCTACAGTCTCTAATTTAGACAAAATTGAATTATGTTCAGTCACTATTTCAATTGGAAGAGAGGAAATATAATACTCATAATAGGAACAGTAATTAGCGCTTATTTCTTTTCTTTTATAATTAAATTTCTGACATCTGCTTATAATAGTATCTGATACTGATGATAGCTCAGACGTAATCAAAAAGAAAATGCTACTAGAATTAGTCTCTTCTAGCGTTTTTAGGATAGCAGCACTTGATTCTCTATTTAAATAATCACATTTATTGATAATCACGAACTTATGATCAAGATAAGATGACAGATTTAGAAAATCTGTTAATTCTCTTATCTGATCTATCACAATTTCCTTGCCAATTTTGTTTGTATCGAGTGAGTCAATTAATCCATAATCATACTGGAGTCTATCTGCTTCAGGAAGAACACCTATTCTTTTTGATGACTTATCATAAATCGGTAATGAGATATATTTTACATCTGGGTGATTTAAAGGATCTTTCAAATCTATCTGATCTTTATTAAAGAAGTATCTTTTTATAATCTCTGTAACGAAATTTAATTTTTCACTTCCATTAGTACCAGTCAATAGATAGTTGTAATTCTTTTTCTCAAAATTACATTGTTCGAGAAAAAGTTTTATATTAGCCTCCTGATTACTCATTTATTACCTCTTGAACTCTCTCGATAATAAGATCAGAGACAATATCTGCATTATTAGCAGTATCAACTCTAAAAACTTTTTTATTTGTTGAAAATAGAGTATCGTAAGAACTTTTTACTTTAGTTATGAAATCTCTCCCTTGTGATTCAAATTTGTCACTTGTGCTTCTTCTGCCCATTCTAGATAAACATGTTTCTACGTCAGCATCTAGATAAATTATCAATGAGATATATTTAGAAAAATAATTATCCAGCACCATATGTAAATCAGTTACCTCCTTACAGTCTTGGCACATACCTTGATAAACTAACGTAGAAAAGTGAAATCTATCACATATTACTGTTTCTCCTCTGTTGATTGCTTCTAGAATTACGTTCCTATAGTTCATGATTCTTGATGAATAAAAAAGCAAAGCTTCAGATAGTGGATCTAGCTGCGACTGAGTATCAAGTAAAATTGTTCTGACTTTTTCGCCAAAGTCAGTGCCTCCAGGCTCTCTAGTCACCATATGTTTGTGACTAATACTATCAAGATGCTTGGACAGTCGCTTAATATGCGTAGATTTTCCAGTCCCTTCATTGCCCTCAAATACAATAAACTTACCTTTTTTCATGATACAACTAAACCCTCTAGCATTCTTAGAATAGGATCAGGATCACTGAACTTTACCGAGTTAATTTTATTCACAAACCTTAAACCTTTAATTGAATTAGTAATGAAGCAATAATCATATTCTTGCACTTTTTTAAGACTGATAGTTCCGATAACTAGTTTATAATTTTTTTTCCTCAACCATTTAATTACTTTATTTCTCATAACTCCCTCGACGCCATAGTTATCTATTTTTGGAGTATAAAAGTATAATCTAGCCTTAACCTTTTTCACGAAAAAAATATTTGAAGATATTGTCTCAATTATATCTTTTTTTTCATTTACTAAAAGCATATCATCATATTTCTTATTATCCAGCAACTCATGAGCTACAAGTGATTGCTCAAGACGATTCATATGCTTAATCCCACTAAAGAATCTATTTGGATGCAGGATATTTCTGGAAACTTTAAGATTTAATCCTGTGATTTTTATTATAGATGGGATCTTGGGTATTGTTCTGAAATAGATATTGTGAACTATATCCTCATCAAAAAGATAGCCTTGTTCATTTAATCCACGTGTCACATATATTTTCAAAATACAATTAGGATATCTCAAAATAGCTCTCTTGATGTTCGATAGAATTAATTTAAATGATGGTGGTTTAATCTTTATTAACTCACAACCCTGTTGAAGCCTTTTAATATGCTCATTAATATTTTTAGGAGAATTATTTTTCACTAAAATGGTTTCAAATATACCATCTCCAAAATTGAAACCTCTATCTTTAATGTCTATATTTTTTGGATTAATATAGATCTTATACTGCTTTGACGTCATACCCTATTCTTTGTATTTACTGAATACGAGTGACCCATTTGTGCCACCAAAACCAAAAGAGTTACTCAATGCAAAGTCAAAGCTATGTTCTCTCGAGCTATCCTTACAAAAATCTAAATCACAATTTGGATCTTGGTTCTCAATATTAATGGTTGGATGAATCATTTGATTATAAATTGACAGGACAGTCACAATTGCCTCAACTCCACCTGCGGCACCAAGTAGATGCCCTATCATTGATTTAGTTGAATTTACCACAAGATTACTACTACTTGAAAAAAGATTTTTAATAGCTGCGGCCTCAATAACATCTCCAGCTGGAGTTGAAGTACCATGAGCGTTAATGTATTGAATGTTTTGCGGGTCAATGCCTGCGTCTTTGATGGCTAATTCCATACATCTAGTTGCACCCTCGCCATTCTCAGATGGTAATGTCATGTGATATGCGTCTGCACTCATTCCATAACCAATAACCTCAGCATAAATTTTTGCATTCCTTTTTTTTGCATGTTCAAGCTCTTCCAAAACAAGCACACCAGCACCATCACCAAGAACAAACCCATCTCTGTCCCTATCCCATGGTCTACTCGCTTTCTCAGGGTCATCGTTCCTTGTAGATAAAGCCCTAGCTGCAGCAAAACCACCGACTCCAAGAGGGCTAGTTGCCATTTCTGCTCCTCCGCAAATCATTACATCGGCGTGTGCATATTGTATTTGCCTTAATCCCTCGCCGATATTGTGAGTACCGGTGGTACACGCCGTTACTATTGATAAGTTAGGACCTTTGAATCCGTATTTGATAGAGAGGTTGCCAGATATCATATTAATTATACTTGCAGGGACAAAAAAAGGAGAAATTCTTCTTGGGCCGGATTTATCGTAAGTTACTCTTGTATCTTCAATATTTGGCAATCCACCAATTCCAGAACCGATAGATACCCCAACCCTAAGAGGATCGATTTCAGCATTTTTTAGCTGTGAGTCATCTATTGCATCGATCCCTGCAGCAAGCCCGTATTGCATAAACTTATCATATTTCCTCAATTCCTTAGTATCGAAATATTTTTCTGTATCAAAATCTTTGACTGAAGCAGAGAATTTGACTGACATATTGGAGACATCAAAATGTTCTATTGGTTTTGCACCGGATTTTCCCAAGAGCAGAGAAGACCAAAAATCCTCTTTATTATTACCGATTGGAGTAATACATCCTAATCCTGTGACTACTACTCTTCTCTCACTCATATTATTAATTTAAATTTTTATTTATATAATCTATAGCTTCTTGAACTGTTGTAATTTTTTCGGCCTCTTCATCTGGAATTTCAGTTTCGAATTCTTCCTCTAAAGCCATTACTAGCTCAACAGTATCGAGAGAGTCGGCACCAAGATCATCTATGAATTTAGACTCATTCTTAACATCATCCTCTTTTACGCCTAGCTGTTTAACAACAATGCTTTTCACTCTCTCATCTATGTTACTCATGTATTTTGCTCCTCTTAATTGTTTTTATTAAATTAGCCTTATTCTACTTTAAAAAAGATCAATTTTACATATATAAGCCACCATTGACATTAATATTTTCGCCAGTGATATATGAAGCCTTATCTGATGCTAAGAAGATAGCTAAATTAGCAATATCATCAGTACTACCGAGCCTTGAAAGTGGTATAGATTTCGCGATTGCTGTTTGCTGATCATCTGTAAGTTTCTTGGTCATATCCGTTTTGATAAAACCTGGCGAAATCGTGTTAACGGTAATATTTCTACTAGCAAGCTCTCTTGCGAGTGACTTTGTAAAGCCTAAAAGTGCAGATTTCGACGATGCATAGTTTACTTGTCCTGGATTGCCGGACAGACCTACTACCGATCCTATGTTTATTATACGTCCGAATTTAGATTTGATCATATCTTTTATTGATTCTTTAGTTATTCTAAAGACAGAATTCAAATTGGTATCAATGACTTCATCCCACTCTTCATCTTTCATACGCATGAAGAGATTATCATGAGTTATTCCTGCGTTGTTGATAAGTGTTGAGATAGAACCAAATCTCTCTCTTACTTTTTTAAAAACATCAGTAACATCCTTTTTAGAGGTAACATCCATTCTCATAGCAGCTGCCCTAGATTCATCTGATATAATATCGTTAAGTATTTCTTGTCCTGATTCAGAACGATAAGTACCGATCACAATATAATTTGAATCGTAAAAAGCCTTAAAAATTGCAAGTCCTATACCGCGATTTGCTCCTGTGATTAGAACTACTCGATTACCTATATCTTCACTCATGAATTGAGTCCATCTAGTGCTTTAGTGATATCCGACTCTTTAAATAGCGGATATGTTATAAAACTCTTATCAATTCTTTTACCTAGGCCTGTCAATACTTGCCCTGGACCTACCTCTAGAAAAGTGTTGATACCCATTTCAGAAACTCTAATCATTGACTCTGTCCATTTTACTGGCGAGCAAACCTGCTCACTTAAAGAACTAATTATATCACTAATTTGAGTTTTAGACGATGCATCAAAATTATGTATAATTGGGAATAACGGCGTGTTAAATGACATATTATTCATATATTTAGAAAGATCTTTTGAGCACATTTTAAGAAGTGAAGTATGCGAGGCAAGGCTCACAGATAGTTTTTTTACTAGTTTTGCGCCCTCTTTTTTAAAAATATCAATAGCTCTATTTACTGCATCGGCATGGCCTCCTACAACTGTTTGTTGAGGTGAATTAAAGTTCACTGCCTCTATGACAGAATTTTGCTCTGATATCGATTCACAGAGCTTAATTATTTTGTTCTGATCCAATCCAATAACTGCAGCCATTGACGTAGGATTATTTTTAGAGTGCTCTACCATTAGAGAGGCTCTATAAGAGACGAGTTCTAGGCCATCCTTAAGACTGAGCGCATTAGCGGCTACGAGTGCACTATATTCTCCAAGACTGTGTCCAGCAGCTGCTTTTGGTAACGTTGCTAACTTAGATCGCAAAGCATTCCAGATAGAAATTGATACTGCAAGTAGCACAGGTTGTGTGTAAAGAGTATTGTTAAGTTTTTCGTCTAAAACAATTTTCCTTATATTATAACCGAGGATCTCAGAGGCTTCATCAATGGTATTATTGAACTCTTTATTACTCGAATATTCTTGAAGCATTGAAGCATTTTGTGAGCCTTGCCCAGGAAATATAACTGCGTAATCTCTCACTATATAGACTCCATGTAGTTTTGATAATTATAATATCCAGGCTTTTGTTGAGCGAGCCACTCTGCTGTTCTTAAGGCACCGTTTGCGAAAATGTTTCTATTATCTGCTGTGTGTGTAAATACAATTTGATCTGCTGAACCTTTAAATGTGATAGTGTGCAAACCTATTTCTGTATCTTTTCTAAATGACTGAAAAGTGATTGGACAATTTTCATTAGTTATATCACCGAGACTCTCTCCTCTTGCATCGCATACAACATTTGCAAATTTTAATGCCGTACCTGATGGACTATCGACTTTATTCTTGTGATGGGTCTCTGAAATATTGACTTTGTAGTCTGGAAGCAATTTAGATAAAGTTGCGATTGCATCAAAACTAGCATTAACACCAATACTCATGTTAGGAGCAATCAAAATGGGGGTTTTTTTTGAGTAATTTGATATTAATTCGAACTCCTTCTCAGTAAAACCTGTTGTGCCTATTACAAGTGGTTTGTTAAGATCTGAGCAAACTTTTGCAACCACTAACGAGGAGTTTGGCAGAGAAAAATCAATTACTACATCAAAATTATCGGCACATTTTGAAATATCAGTTGTTAGTACAATATTATCTATGGAATTTTTATTAACTAGTTCCTCTTTATCAGATCCGACAGTAACTATGCAAGAATTCAAATTATGAGATTCTAGCAAAATTGCTTGTCCCATCTTGCCGAAAAAACCATTGATAGCGATGTTTGTCATATTGCTTTACTCAAAAAAGTTTTTAATACTATCATACCAGTTTCTTTGTCTTGGACTATGTTTTGATTTACTTCTCCCAAATGATTCATCTAGTTTTTTTATAAGCTCCTCTTGTTCTTTTGTCAAATTAACTGGAGTTTCTATGTGCACTCTACAATATAGATCACCTTTTTCTCTAGATCGAACGGATTGGACGCCTTTTTGTTTGACACGAAACGTTTTACCAGACTGAGTTCCTTTTGGTATTTTAAGTTCAACTTTGCCATCAAGTGTCGGAACAACTACATCATCGCCAAGTATTGCAGATGTGAAATTAAGTGGAACTTCGCAGAGCAAATCATTTCCATCTCTTTGGAAGATTTTATGAGGTTTAACATTAACCGTTACATACAAATCACCGGATACTGCACCACTTCCTCCAGCCTCACCCTCTCCAGATAGTCTTATACGATCATCCGTGTCTACACCCGCTGGAATTTTTACAGATAGTTTTTTTGTCTTCTCATATCTTCCAGCACCAGAACATTTTGAACAAGGTCTATCAATTATATTCCCTCTCCCCCTACATTGAGGGCATGTTTGTTGGACAGAAAAAAAACCTTGGGACATTCTCACCTGACCAACACCGTCACACTGTGGGCATTTGGAGAAAGATTTTCCCTTGTGTGCACCTGTGCCGTTACAATCCGTGCATGATACTAATGTAGGGATCGATATATTAACTTCTTTGCCAGAGATTGCATCTTCTAATGATAATGATAATTGGTATTCTAGATCTCTTCCCCTTCTTTGGCGGCTTCTTGACGAAGCACTACCACCAAATATGTCGCCAAATATGTCGCCAAAAATATCATTGAAGCTTTCACCTGAATAAGTATAGCCGCCAGCGCCTTGGCCGAATCGTGAATTCATTCCCTCATGACCAAATTGATCATAAGTTTGCTTTTTATTAGGATCGCTCAATACTTCATATGCTTCGGAAAGTTCTTTAAATTTTTCTTCGGATGCTTTATCTCCTGCGTTACGGTCAGGATGATATTTCATAGCCAGTTTTTTGTAAGCTTTTTTGATTTCAGCAGCAGATGCATCTCGACTCACGCCAAGTGTCTGATAATAGTCAGCTTTTGACATTATTGATTAGCCTTTTTGTTCTCTTCTTTATCTTCTTTGACTTCTGTGAAGTCTGCATCGACTACATTGTCTTTATTGGACTCTTCTTCATTACCTGAAGTCTCACTAGATGTATTTTGCTGAGAATTCTCTGCTTGCTCTTTGTAAACTTGTTCTGCAATTTTTCCAGCTACCTCAGTTAGTTTCATTGTATCTTCTTTTATTTTCTCCACGTCGTCTGTTTTCAAAGTTTCCTTTAATTTACCAACTGCGTCATTAACTTTATCAACTTCTGCCTTGTCTGCCTTATCGCCAAGATCTTTAATAGATTTCTCAGAAGCATGAATCATTGCTTCGGCCTGATTTTTAGCATCAACTAATTCTTTAGCCTTTCTATCTTCGTCCGCATGAACTTCTGCATCTTTTTTCATTTTCTCTATCTCTTCATCTGATAGGCCACTTGACCCCTTGATAACGATTGACTGCTCTTTACCAGTAGCTTTATCTTTTGCAGACACGTTTAGAATACCATTTGCATCGATATCAAATGTTACTTCAATTTGTGGTGTGCCTCTAGGTGCTGGTGGTATGTCTGTTAGGTCGAATCTTCCAAGAGATTTGTTACCTGATGCCATCTCTCTTTCTCCCTGGAGAACATGGACTGTAACTGCGGGTTGATTATCTTCTGCTGTAGAGAAAACCTGAGATTTTTTTGTGGGGATAGTAGAGTTCTTCTCAATTAATGGAGTTCTAACACCTCCCATAGTTTCGATACCAAGTGTTAATGGAGTTACATCAAGCAGAAGAACGTCCTTCACGTCTCCTCCAAGAACTCCTGCCTGGATTGCAGCTCCCATTGCAACAGCCTCATCAGGGTTAACCTCTTTTTTTGGCTCCTTACCAAAAAAATTTTGAACAGCTTCCTGTACTTTCGGCATTCTTGTCTGCCCGCCAACTAGAATTACTTCATTTATATCACTAGCATTTAAGCCAGCATCACTTAGTGCTTGTTTACATGGGTCCAATGTCCTTGATACCAAGTCATCGACCAAAGATTCTAATTTCGCTCGTGTTAGCTTCATATTAAGATGCTTTGGTCCTGATGCGTCTGCTGTAACATAAGGTAGATTAATATCTGTTTGAGTACTTGATGAAAGCTCTATCTTTGCTTTTTCAGCTGCCTCCTTAAGTCTCTGAATCGCCATTGGGTCATTTTTTAAGTTTACACCTTGCTCTTTTTTAAACTCATCTGCTAGGTGATCAATTAAGCGGAGATCAAAATCTTCTCCACCAAGAAATGTGTCTCCATTTGTTGACAAGACATCAAACGATTGCTCTCCATCAAGGTTTGAAATTTCTATGATAGAGACATCAAAAGTTCCTCCTCCTAAATCAAATACAACAATCTTTTGCTCATTCTTTTGTTTATCCAAACCGTAAGCTAGTGCAGCCGCTGTAGGCTCGTTTATGATTCTTTTGACATCTAAGCCAGCAATCTTACCTGCATCTTTAGTTGCTTTTCTTTGATCATCGTTGAAGTAAGCTGGAACAGTGATTACAGCTTCTGTGACCTCTTGACCAAGATAGTCCTCTGCTGTTTTCTTCATTTTTTGGAGAATTTTAGCCGAAACCTCTGGCGGAGCTACTTTTTTACCTTTTGCTTCTACCCACGCATCGCCATTTTCAGCTTTCACAATTGTATATGGAACAATATCTTGATCTTTTTTTACAGCATCTTCATCAAATTTCCTGCCTATCAGTCTTTTAACTGCATACAGAGTATCTTTAGGGTTAGTTACTGCCTGACGTTTAGCGGACTGACCAACTAAAATATCGTCATCTGTATAGGCAACAAAAGAGGGAGTAGTTCTATCGCCCTCGCTGTTCTCGATTACCTTAGGTGTTGTTCCATCCATAACAGAAACACACGAGTTTGTTGTTCCTAAATCAATTCCTATCATCTTAGCCATATCTTTCTCCAGTTAATTCAAATATGAATATATGGCTAAAAGGATATAATTCAACCCCTACTTATTTTTAATTACAATCACAAGTGCTGGTTTTATTACACGCTCATTCAACATGTATCCTTTTTGGACAACCTCAGATACAGTGTCATCAGGAAATTTTGTATCCTCAACAGTGCTAATTGCTTGATGATATTTTGGATCAAATTTTTCTTTTAAAGGATTGATTTCTATAATATTATTACTATCAAATATTTTCTGAAACATCTCTAGAAGCATCTTATTTCCCTCAAGCACTTTTTCTATGTTTGCATTAGTTTTATCAAACTTGCAACTTAAGCTCAGGCTATCATAAATAGGTATAATCTCTTGCAAAATGGACTCTATCGAATACTTGTGGGCATTTTCTACCTCTTTAATAACTCTCTTCTTAGTGTTCTCTATTTCTGCTTGTGCCCTCAGGAGAGAATCATAAGTCTCCTCATACTTCTTTGATAAGCTCTCATACGTATCTTCAGTCTTTTCGCTATCTTGGTTATTTTCAGTATCATCATTAGCTTTAGTATCATTGGTTGAAGGATCATCATGGCAGCTTTGAGCTAATTCTTCTTTATTTACATCTTCTTTTTCGTCATCTGAGAGCATTATTTTTCCCGGTCGATATAGATCAATATTTTATCTATTGCATGGTAATTTGCAATATAATATGGATATGCTTAAGAGAAGTGAAACGTATACTGTTAACGTAGGTGGAGTCGAAATCGGCTCTGCACACCCGATAAGAGTCCAATCTATGACAAACACAGATACGTCAGATGTGAAATCCACTGCTGATCAGATTTTAGAATTATATGATGCGGGCTCCGAGATAGTCAGAGTAACTGTAAATGACGAAGAGTCTGCAATGAGCATCCCAGCTATTAAATCAAAGTTACTTCAATTTAACTCTAATATCCCGATAGTTGGTGATTTTCACTTTAATGGTCATATCTTGCTATCAAAATACCCAGAAACAGCACAGATTTTAGACAAATACAGAATCAATCCAGGTAACGTTGGCGGGAAGGAGAAGTTCGATAGAAATTTTGAGCAAATCATCAATTTGGCTATAGAAAATGATAAACCTGTTAGAATTGGAGGAAATTGGGGCAGTCTGCAAAAGGCAGATTTAGATAAGATCATTTCGGAGAAGTTAGACTCAAATAACTCTGTAAATTATTCAAAACTAATGAGAAATTGTCTCATTGACTCAGTAGTCTCTTCAGCCAAAAAAGCTGAGGCGCTTGGATTGGCACCAAATAAAATAATTTTATCCTGTAAAACAAGCAATGTAAGTGATTTGATAGATGTTTACACTGAGGTCTCAAGTATCACTAAATACCCTCTTCACCTTGGTCTGACGGAGGCTGGACTAGGAAGAGACGCTATAATTTCATCGGTATCAGCATTATCAATCCTTATAAGTAGAGGTATTGGAGACACTATTAGAGTTTCACTGACACCAGATAGTCAAGAATCTAGATCGGAGGAAGTGAGAGTGTGTCAACAGATATTATCCTCGCTTGGCATTAGGAACTATAAACCTAAAGTTGTATCTTGTCCTGGATGCGGGAGAACAACAAATGACTACTTTGTAAAACTATCAAAATCTATTAAAAATATGATTGATGACAATATGGGTCAATGGAAGAAAAAATACCCTGGCGTTGAGGATTTAACTGTGGCGGTCATGGGATGTATAGTGAATGGCCCAGGAGAATCAAAACATGCTGATATAGGGATTAGCCTTCCTGGAAATAATGAAGACCCACATGCTCCAGTATTCATAGACGGAAAAAAGTTCAAGACACTGAGCGGAGATGATATCGAAGATCAGTTTATTGATATAATTCAGATATATATTGACGAAAAGTATAGCTAATTATTGTCAATTTTAGCTATGGGCCTCTGAGGATCATTGATCCACTCACTCCATGAGCCAACATATAGTCTTGCGCCCTTAATGCCAGCAATTTCCATAGCTATGATATTATGACAAGCTGTTATACCAGACCCGCACATTGATATAATTTTATCAGATTCTATGTCACCAAGCAGCTTTGAGTATATAAGCTTGAGCTCTTCAGGGCTTTTGAAATATCCTTTGCTTGTAAGATTATTACCAAGAGGCTGAGAAAGTGCCCCCGGTACGTGCCCAGCAATCGGATCGACTGGGTCTTTAATGCCAAGATATCTCTCCTTTGACCTGGCATCTATAAGCGCCACATCTACTTTATATTGTGCCTCTATAACCTCCTCAATTGATACATGCATATCATGCTTACAATCATATTCATATTGCGACCTTTCTCTAGATTTTTGCTTGTTGGTAAGTTTGCCTCCACTATTCAAAAAACCACTTAAACCACCATCTAAAACAGCGACACCTCCTTTGTGTCCCAACCATTTCATAATCCACCATACTCTACCAGCAAATGCTCCACCTGCATCGTCATATACAACAATCTGTTTGCTATTGTCCACACCCCATTGAGATAGCTTTTCAGCCAATTTCTCTGGGTCTGGCAAAGGGTGTCTTCCTGTCGATGGACCCTTGGCACTGGCTACATCGTTGTCTATATCAATAAATGTAGAATTAGGTATATGACCATCATTATAGGCATCAATACCATAAGATGTATCCTTGATATCACAACGCGCATCAAAGATAATAAGACTGTCACTATCTAGAATATTTATAAGGTCTTCTGGTTTAATTATTGTTTTATATGTCATTTCATATGATTAGGTATATTAGGACTAAACCGACAATCAATGCTGTAAAATTAAGTATAACAGAGACTAGATGAAGCTGATTAAATTTTTTCTTAGCAGACTCACCCATATCTCTGGCTTTATTTATTGCGGGGATCATAACTCTGCTAAACACAAACATAGCTAACATTATTGCAATCATTGACAATTCAAGCGTATTAAGTGCAGATTCTAGAATAATGGCCGACAAAAAAGCGAGTAATCCTAGAACAATCCCAAAAATATAATACTTAGGGAAAAACGCTCTCAAAAAAAGGCCGGCATTCTTTTCGTCTACCGATGAAAATATCGTGGGGGCAATAACACTTGAGAAGAAAATTATTACACCTACCCAAACACTAATTAAAACTAGTACCAATTTCGACTCCTTTCTAAAAAACTATTATACAACAATTAGCTGATAAGACTATAATATCCATCGTTATGGAACCAACAAAGAAAGCTGCGTTATCGAGACTAGATAACTTTATTAATTCTGGCTTAGCGAACTACAGCCGTGATCGTAACTATGACTATGGACCAGAAAATAGAGATAATATAAGCATGCTATCACCATATCTAAGACATAGAGTCATTACAGAAGAGTTAGTAATAAATAAATCTCTAGAGAAATATTCTCTACAAAGAATAGAGAAGTACATTCAAGAAGTGCTCTGGAGAACTTACTGGAAAGGATGGCTCGAAATGAGGCCAGAGGTGTGGAGTGATTATAAATTATACTTGAATAACAATAAAAATCATAATCTTACAGATGTTACCTCATACAGAACTGATATTCGTTGTTTCGATTCATGGACAAAAGAGTTGATAGAATATGGCTATCTTCATAATCATGCAAGAATGTGGTATGCAAGTATCTGGATACATACACTTGGATTGCCATGGCAATTAGGTGCAGACTTTTTCATGAGGCATTTACTAGACGGAGACCCGGCTAGTAATACACTTAGTTGGAGGTGGGTGGCAGGCCTTCAAACCAAAGGGAAATCATACTTAGCCAGATATTCAAATATATCCAAATTTACAAATAATCGATTTAAACAGGATAATGGGCGCTATTTATCATCAATCGCTAAAGACTTTGTCTTTAAAGAATACAGGGCAAACTCAAAGAAGTTTACTGAATATTCAGAGACTGATCCCTCAGAGAGTATAGGATTGATTGTTACACCTGAGGATTTAGATATAGAAACATGTCAAAAAATTCCAAAAACTAATTTTGTTTATGTGTTTCCATATTCTAAAGAAGAATCAATGGTTTATAGTGATAAGGTAAAGTTTTTTAAGCAAAGCTTATGTGATGATATTTGCGAGAGACTGTTCTCTTCTGGATACAACGCTACCACTGACAAATCTTGCTCAATTACTCAGTGGGCAAAACAGAATAAATTAAAAAAAGTCGTTACATTAGCTACTCCGACTGGCTATATTAATGATTACTTTCTTAGCATTAAGCATGAGCTAAGTGAAAATGGAATAGAGTTCATCAAAATATTCAGAGATTATGATATGAAATACTGGAATTATGCGTCAAAAGGTTTTTTTAATTTCTTCCAAAAAGCAAAAAAGATGCTCTAATGATCTCTGCTTTATTGCTGCCATCGTCAATCTCGATTCAATACGCGCACGGGAGGATTCGAACCCCCGACCCCAAGCTTAGAAGGCTCGTGCTC